>JAHJTL010000077.1 GCA_018829775.1 Chloroflexota bacterium
CCCCGCCGTCATTTCCACCAGCATATCGATATGGTCGGGAAGGCGCTGGAAGGTAACCGGGTTTCCTGTTACCTTGATTACGGGGATGAAGGGAAATCCCTGCGGCACGCCAAGACCCGTTGAGAAGAGGGCGACCTGAGCGCCCGCCGCCGCCAGCGCGGTGAGAAACTCCGGTTCTCGTCCCGGGGAATCGACCACGAACAGGCCCTTGCCCTGTACACGCTCGCCGTAATTATAGACATCCTGAATTGGCCTGGTACCGCCTTTAACTATCGCCCCGAGCGATTTCTCTTCAATGGTGGTCAGTCCACCGGCGATATTGCCGGCACTGGGATTGCCCCCGCGCATATCACCCCCGGCCGCAATGACCCGCTTTTCCATGTCATCGACAATCTTCAGTATCTTATCCGCTACTTTCTGGTTAACCGCGCGTCGTGCCAGAATGTGCTCGGCGCCCAGAAATTCCGTTGTCTCGCCGAAAATACAGGTGCCCCCATTATCAACCACAATATCACAGGTGGCACCAACCGCCGGATTGGAGGCAAGTCCTGAAGTGGTGTCCGAGCCGCCGCACTTAACCCCGATAACGAGGTGGGAATCGTCAAATTCCTGCGGCTTTATTTGCGAAGCCTCGCTGACCAGCGCCTGAGCGATGAGCAAGCCTTCATTCAAAGCCACTGTTGCCCCGGCTTTCTGAATGACCACCTTCTTCACCGACTTGCCGGTGGCGGCAATCCCCTGTTCTATCCGGTCAACCCCAACCCCCTTCGCAGCCCAGGCTCACCAGCAGAACACCGGCCAGATTCGGGTTCTGTCCTATAGAAGCGAGGGTGCGCGTGGCGATTTCAAGGTCGGGCTGCAACTGCCCGCAGCCTGCCTGGTGGAGGAAGGGAGCTGTGCCCTTGGTCTGCTGGGTTATCCAGAAAGCAACGTCATTGGCGCATCCCACGGTCGAGATAACGCCAACGTAATTGCGCACGCCCACCGAGCCATCCGGCCGGGGATAACCGAGGAAACTCATCTGGCGCCTCCTTTGTCTCCGGTACTGCCCCGGGTGCTCACCACGTTGTGAACGTGTACGTAGTCGCCCGTGTTGATTGTCGCAGAGGCCATGCCGATTACTTCACCGTACTTGATGACCGGGGCACCGGCCTCAATGTGTGTCAGGCTGAACTTGTGGCCAAAGGGTATCCGTGAGGCCAGTTTCACGGTCAGCGTCTTGTCCCCGACATCAAGCTCAACGCTGCTTCCCGCCTCAAGGTCGGCCAGGGCAGTAGCCACGTTGTCCTTTCCGTTGAGCACAATCGCTTTCTCTTTTAGCTCCATGCCAACACCTTTATTCCCGCCACTGACTGCGATAGATTGCCTAGCCAGCTTCCAGAGCGGGCGGCAGCTTGACACCCAGTCGCTCAGCGACCTGACGCAGGTTCTGCACGGTGCGCTCCGGCAGTGGAATACCATTCTGGGAACGGTCCAGGTATGTCCGGTACTCAGGCTCGCCGGGCACGAATATCTCATCAACTCCGTCCGCTTTGGGCAACGCCTTGATGCCGTCAACCAGTTCGTCGATATTCTCCTTGTATTCCTCCAGGTCGGTGAACTGGCTGATGTCAACCGCGATGAAAACGCCGTTCTGGATATGGCGCTGGTAGTGCGCAGGGCGGTCACCGATTACCTTTACTTTTTTCTCTTTCAGAGGAGGACCCGGTTCACGGCCAAACAGCGTTGGCCCCAGCATCGGGTTGCCCATTATCACGCTGGAGAGACATTCAAACATCATCGACAGGCCCGAGCCTTTGGCCCCGCCGAAGGGGAGCAGAATAGCCGCCTGTTTGGGGTCGGTGGCGGGATTGCCTTCTCTGTCAATGGCCCAGCCCTGAGGTATCGGAATACCCTTGTCAAGGGCAAGGGTGATTTTTCCCGCCGCGACCATGCTGGTGGCCATATCCAGCATCAGGGGCTGGTGCCGTTTCGCCGGTACCGTTATGGCTATGGGGCTGTTATGTATTCCAGCAGCCCTGGCACCGAACGGCGCCATATTTGGTGGGCTACATACCCAGGTTATCCCCGCCATCCCCTGCTCCGCCGCCATCAATGTATAGTAGCCCATGGCCCCCTGATGGGTCGTATTGCGTATGGCCGCCCAGCAAACTCCCACCTGCCTTGCCTTATCCATTGCCCGTTTTACGGTGAAGACGGTGACCACCGGACCGAGGGCCCGGTCAGCCTCAACAAAGATGGTTGCCGGTGTCTCTTTCAGCACCTGAATATCCGGCCTGGGGTTCATCACTTCCCTGTCTATCCATTCCATATAGGTCGGAATCAGCATTACGCCATGGGAGTCGACGCCTCTGAGGTTGGCCCAGGTCATCACCGATACCTCGGTTTCGGCATCTTCGGGCGGCATACCCAGCTTGATAAAGATTTCCCTGGCGAACGCCTTTAAAGGCTCCCAGGCAACTCGCACTTCGTTAGCCATAGTCCCTCCTTTACGGCCATTTCTGAAATAAACCACTTGATTGTAATGCGCCTGAACTCCTGCCGTCAAGCGTCAGCTGGACGACGGCTATCAATTGAAGTTAAACTAACCAGGGTATCATAGCGTGAGTTCGAACCAAGAATCATTCCTGCTATATGAGGACACCGCCGGATATGACCTCTGGCTTAAACTGCTACTCGGCGGAATTTTAGCTTTTACTCTCGTTATGGGCTTTTTTCTCCTTTCTGTGGATAAAATTGGCGCCTATATTTTCCTGGGAGTAACCGTTTTTGATGCCCTGCTGTTCTATGCAATACTGCCACAGCGTTACCAGATATGGACAGACAGGGTGAGAATCGTGCTGGGGCGACCTCTTGCCGTGAACATCCCGCTGGCAACCATACAAGAAGCGCGCTCAGCTTCCGGAAGCAAGGCCTTTGCCTACTGGGGCGTTCGCTTCGCCACGTCGTTAAGAAACGTGGTGGAGATCGTGCGACATCGTGGCTGGAACTTCGTTATCTCACCATCCAACCGCGAACTCTTTCTGGAGCGGCTGGCGGAAGCCCTCAAGACTCTGAGCAATAACTAATTATTATTTGCCGCGCAGATATCCCTTCGTTTTCTGGGCCAGTCCGGTCAACAGCTCGTTCAGTTTCAACGGCGGGATATATACGCAGAAAATTTTCAGCGTCTCGGTCTCGCTGGTATTGCAGCATTCGTGCTCCACACCTTTGGGCGCGATGATGACCGAGTCCGTTTCCAGCTTGACTACCTCGCCATTCACCAGGCATTCGCCGCGCCCGACAAAGTACATTATCTCGTCACTGTCCGGGTGGGTGTGTTTCCCGGTGCCACTTCCCGCCGGTATATGTGAGAAAAGCACGGTCGCCGTCTCATAGCCAGTCGTCTCGGGGCAGGCGATAAGCTTCAGGTATCGTTCCCTCGGAGGGTCTACCTTTACCACGGGAAATTCCCATCCACGATAGACCTGTACTGACATGTTTCCTCCTTTTTCCTTGTATTATAACGCGCAGGGTGACTATAATAAAAACAATCGTACGGATGCCATGAACAATACCATCGTTATGATTCACGGGATGTGGAGCGGCGGCTGGTACTGGGAGAATTACGGCCGATTTTTCACAGACAGGGGATATGACTGCCTTACCCCCACGTTGCGCTTTCACGACGTGGACCCCAAAGAGCCACCCCACCCCGAACTTGGCACCACCAGCCTGCTTGATTATGCTGCCGACCTGGAGGATGAAATCAGGAAACTCGACCACCAGCCCATTATCATGGGGCATTCGATGGGAGGGCTGCTGGCCCTGATTCTGGGCAGCCGGGGACTGGCCAGAGCCCTGGTTCTGCTGACACCGGCACCACCGAGAGGCATTCCGGCGCTGAAACTGTCATCAATAAGGGGATTCTGGAGTTGTCTGACCACCTGGGGCTTCTGGCGCAAACCCTGCCGGCAGACTTACGGTGAAGCCGTCTACTCAACAATGAATTTACTGCCTCCAGAGGAGCAAAAAGAAACGTACGACAAGCTGGTATTCGAGTCGGGGCGGGCGGCGTTTGAAATCGGCCTCTGGTTTCTCGACCGCAACAGAGCTTCAGAGGTTGACGCCTCCAGAATTACCTGTCCCGTCCTCGTGATTGGCAGCGCCCACGACCGCATGATGCCGGCCTCAATAGTCAGAAAAATCGCAGACAAGTATCAACGGATAGCCACCTACCGTGAGTATGCCGACCACGCACACAAGGTTATCCTGGAACCGGGCTGGCAGAATATAGCAGAAGATATCGATGACTGGCTCAACCAGGTATTACCAAAAAGCTGAACTAAAGCAGCATTAGCTCAGGAGGAAGTACATGGCGGAAAAGAACCCGGATACCGAAGGGCTCGCCGAGCGCACCCTGAAACTGGCCGAACTTATCGAGTACCAGGAAAGCTCGGTGGTCAGCCGCACCATCATTGACCGGAAAACGGGCACTTTAACCCTGTTTGCCTTTGCGGAAGGACAGGGATTGAGCGAACATACGGCGCCTTTCGATGCGCTGGTCCACCTGCTCGATGGGGAAACGATTATCATGCCGGCCAACAAGCCACACGCCCTGAAAGCGATAAAGGATTTTAAAATGCTGCTGGTAATGATTCGTTCCTGACGGGGAAACAATGGCACCGGATTCAGGGCTGCCCCTGCTCACGATTCAGAGAAGAGAGGGCACATCGGACAAATAGTCTTCCGGTTTTTTCTTGCTTTCTTTGTTTGCGTCCTTTTTCCGCAGCGATTTGGTGACAAAGACCTTCTTCGGCAGTTTGTAGTCCGCCATGCGACTCTGACAGAAATTCCTTATCTCCTGCTCGGTGGCACTAAACCCGCTCTTGAGCTCAACAATCGCACCCACAATCTCACCACGCAGCCTGTCCGGAATGCCGACCACGGCCGCTTTAGCCACCTTATAATAGCGGCACAGCACCTCTTCAATGTCACCTGGCCACACATTCTGACCCTTCAGGATAATCATGTCCTTCTTCATACCGGTGAGATAAAGATAGCCATCTTCATCAACATAACCCAGGTCGCCGGTCTGGAGCCAGCCGTTTTTTATCACCTTGGCGGTATCCAGAGGGTTATTATAGTATCCCTTCATGATGGGGCCCCGGACGACTATCTCACCGGTCTGATTGGGAGGCAGTATGTTGTGGCCATCATCTGCCGCCCTTATTTCCCATCCGGGCAAAGCCTTTCCTGATGAACCCGGTTTCCTCGGGTCGCCCGGAGGATAACGGGTAATATGAGACACCGACTCGGTAAGTCCCCAGACATCAAGGATATCGGCATTATAATAGTGTTTGAATTTCTCTATTATGTCAACTGTCAGCGTGGCGCCGCCGCTGCCCCATAGTCTAATCGAGCTGGTGTCATATCGCAGACCCTCTCGCTCGGCAACGTTTATGGCCAGTGCGTAGATATAGGGCACCCCGAGATACATGGTTCCTTTCTCACGCTCGATGGTTTCCAGAAAGCTGGTTATGGACCGGCCCGTACCCGGTACTATAACCACCGTGCTCCCTTTCTGAATGGAGCCCAGCATTGCCGAAGCCATTCCGAACATGTGGTACATAGGCAGCGCAAACATCATCATCTTGTCTCGTTCCGTCTGCTGAAATTCATCACCGGAAACAATCGCCTCGAAAACCAGACTCCGATGGTCAAGCATCACCCCCCGGGGCTGGTTCGTCGGCCCACTGGTGTAGGAAATAACCCCGATGTCGTCCGGATTTATTTCAACATCCACTTTTTCCGCCGAACTGTTCGCCAGTATTTCTGCGTAGCTGGGAAATTTAGCTTCAAATTTAGCGCCCAGGTCGATTACCTGCTTAATCGTTTCAAACCGGGAAAGGACCGGTATTACAGGCTCCAGCAGGTCGCTCTCCGCCACCAGTATTTTCGGCTGACAGTTATCCAAAACAAGCGCCAGCTCATCGACCTTATAGCGGATATCCAGCGGCACCGGGATAGCGCCAGCCTTTATGATGCCGAAGTAGACGTTCACGAATTCTGGATTATTGGCCATTAACATCGCAATGCGGTCGCCTTTCCTGATACCCATCGCCATGAACGCATTGGCTAACCCGTTGGCGGCTTCGTCCAGCTCAGCATAGGAAAAGTGGCGTTCGCCACAGATAATAGCGGTATTGCTGGCATACCTCTCAGCCGCCGCTTCCAGCATCTGTTTTAAATCTGTTACTTGTTTCATTATAATGGGCCTTATGGGGAAGGGGGGACTCGAACCCCCACGTCTTGCGACACCAGATCCTAAGTCTGGCCCGTCTGCCAATTCCGGCACTTCCCCGGATTGTGGTATAAATACAGTGTCCCTTCGGGGTAAGGACAACTGTTACGCAATACTATAGCATTTTGAACTTGCTCACTCAAGAAAAGGGTTGTATTGTTCTGCCTGTTTTTCGCCGTTAAGATGGAGTAATTTCCAGATGAAATTCGGCTTGAGACCGCCGACACTGTGGTGTAAAATAACCTATAATATAAGTGATTGGGCATTACAAGGAGGTGAAAATGAAACTGTGGCAGGGGATTTTGTTAATCATATTCCTGTTGACAATTATGCCGCTTTCTGCCTGTGAGTACCTGGGCTGGGGAAGCCAGCAGCAAGTCTCTGAAGAGCAGATAAAAGCCTACCAGGAATACAACGAGAAATTAAGAGAATACCGGGAGCAGCAGCAGGAGTACCAACGGCAGGTTATTGAAGCCTACAACGAACAACTGACCGACGCCTACCAGGAATACAGTGAGGGATTAAATCAATACTATGAAGAGCGCCAGAAGGCTATAGAAAAGGCGATTACCGAAAGCGAATAATAAATTCGGCGTCCATACAGGCGGGATAGTAGTAGACTTCCAAGAATATTGTCGTTATGTCAATTAAGCAGAACGTGCAGCAGATATTAAGTGAATTGCCAGAGGATGTGCAGCTGGTAGCCGCGGCCAAAGCCAGAACCTCAGAAGAAATCCTGGAAGCAGTTGATGCCGGCGTGCAGATCATCGGCGAGAATTACGTCCAAGACGCAGAAAGGGCTTATGCCGTCGTCGGCAACAGAGCGAAATGGCACTTCATCGGTCATCTGCAGCGAAACAAGGTGAAAAAAGCAGTTGGGATATTTGACCTGATTGAAACCGTGGATTCTTATGATATCGCCAGGGAAATTGATAAAAGATGTGCCGAAATCGGCAAGGTTATGCCCGTACTGATTGAGGTGAATATCGGAAAGGAACCGCAGAAATCAGGCGTGCTCCCGGAACGAACCGAGCAACTGCTAAAGGATATCTCAGCGCTGACCAACATCAAGGTAGTGGGGCTGATGACCATGGGACCGCTCTCCGAAAACCCGGAAGATTCCCGACCCTACTTTGTAGCCATGAAAAAACTGTTTGAGCGCATAAAAGAATTAAACATGCCCAACGTTGAGATGAAATACCTGTCAATGGGAATGACCAGCTCATACCACATCGCCCCCGGGGAAGGCGCCAACATCGTCAGGATAGGCACCAAGATATTCGGTGAAAGGAAATACCCGTGAAATAACACGGCATCTTGTATTTTATAAAAAACAGTGTTATACTCTAGTTGGAACAGCTAGTTTTGACTTTATCAAGTGGGTTTCATCCCCACTTTTTTAATTATTGGCGATAGTGAGAAGTTAAGTCAGAGATGAAAAGTGATTTTCTACTGGCCATAACTCAGCTTTCGGCGGAAAAGAATCTGCCCAAAGAGATAGTCCTGTCCGCCGTGGAAGCAGCACTGGTTTCCGCCTACCGGAGGGACAACTTTGCCTCGAACCAGAACATCACAGTCAGAATAAATCCAAACAGCGGTAGAGTTGAAGTGTGGGCGGAAAAAACGGTGGTGGAACGGCCGGCCGATACGCAGCTTGAAATATCACTGGAAGAGGCCCGCCGGTTCAAATCAGATGCCCAGTTGGACGATTTACTCATGGTGGAGTCGACCCCGCACGATGCGGGGCGCATCGCCGCCCAGACGGCAAAGCAGGTCATCCTCCAGCGACTGCATGAGGCTGAACACAGCGCCATTCTGGAGGAGTACGCCGAAAAAGAAGATGAGGTCGTTACCGGACTGATACAGCGCATTGAGCCCGGTCAGATCTACGTTGACCTGGGGAGAACCGAAGCCATACTGCCCGCCCCGGAACAGGTGCGCACCGAAAGGTACCGAGTTGGCCAGCGCCTGAAAGTCTGCATTATTCAGGTACTCAAGACAACCAGGGGACCACGGGTGGTGGTCTCACGTTCCCACCCCAACTTACTACGCCGTCTCCTGGAACTGGAAGTGCCGGAAGTCTACAACGGTTCCGTGGAGATAAAATCCATCGCACGTGAAGCCGGATATCGGAGCAAGGTAGCCGTGGCCGCACGCCAGGAAGGAATCGACCCGGTAGGCTGCTGTGTTGGCCTGCGTGGCATCAGAATACAGAACATCGTCAATGAATTGAACGGTGAAAAGATAGATGTTATCCAGTGGAGCCCGGATTTCGCTGCTTTCGTCACCAACGCACTGAGTCCGGCCCAGATTGTCGGCGTTGGCCTGAGTGAAGAGGAAAGGATCGCCACGGTAGTGGTTCCGGACAAGCAGCTCTCCCTTGCCATCGGTAAGGAAGGTCAGAATGCCAGGCTGGCGGCCAAGCTGACCGGCTGGCGAATCGACATCAAGAGCGCCTCCAGTGCAGAGGCGCAGAAAGCGGCCGCCAAACCTGCACCAGCGGTTGAGAAAAAAGAAGAAGTTGTCACCGAGGAAGAACCGATAGCGGAAATACTCGAACCGGCTCCAGTTTCTGCGGAACCAGTCGAAGAGGTGGGTGCAGAACAGGCCGAACCAGCGTTAACGGTGAAAGAGGTATTCGCCGAACCTCCGGCATTTTTTCAATCTCAGGTAACGGAGGAGAAAACGGAGATCAGGTTCGCAGAGGATATCCTGGGTCCAAAGCCAGATAAACCGGCAGACAAAGCCAAAAAGAAGAGAAAGAAAGTGGCTTCCGCCAGGGAAGGTGCCGAGGACGGCATCAGGATAAAGAGAAAACGGCGGGATACAGATATCTCAGGTGAAGATGAAGAGTACTAGTTCCCATCGCACCAGACATGCACCACAGCGGACATGCCTTGGTTGTCGGCAGGTAAAGGCAAAGCGTGAACTGATTCGAGTCGTAAACACGCCGGATGGCAATGTAGAAGTCGATTTAACCGGGAAAAAAGCGGGGCGCGGTGCCTATCTCTGCCCGACCTCAGAATGCTGGGAGGCGGGGCTTAAAGGCAATCGACTTGACCACGCGCTGCGCACCAACCTCAGCCAGAACGGCCGGGTGCAGCTTATGAAATACGCCGAAGGACACCTGAAAGGAGTCAACAGTGCCTCGGGTGAAAAAACCGGATAAAATAGCCGAAGCGGAAGCTAAAGAAGCAACCCAACCGCCGGAGACCACCAAGCAGAGTCAGATAGAGATTCCACACTCGCTGAGCGTGCGGCAACTGGCGGACCTGCTTCAGGTCAGCGCCATTGATATTATCAAACAGCTCATGCGAAATGGCATCATGGCCAACATCAATCAAATCGTTGACTATGACACTGCGTCAGAGATAGCCACCAGTTTGGGCCATGAAACGCGTCTGAAGCCGCGGGCTGCGGAAGGCGCTGCCAGCGCCATCAGTGAGATAAGAAAACGGCGTAAACTCCAGGTCGAAGAGTCAGGAAACCTGCAGTTACGTCCCCCCGTGGTGACGGTTATGGGCCATGTTGACCACGGAAAGACAAGGCTGCTCGATGCCATCCGCCAGACCAATGTCATGGATACCGAAGCCGGGGCCATTACCCAGCACATCGGCGCCTATCAGGTGACGGTAGACGAGCAGAAAATCACCTTCCTGGATACTCCCGGGCATGAAGCGTTCACCGCTATGCGAGCCCATGGTGCCCAGATAACCGATGTTATCATCCTGGTGGTAGCAGCGGATGACGGCGTAATGCCGCAAACGCAGGAAGCGATAAACCACGCCCGTGCCGCGGAGGTGCCTATTATCGTCGCCATCAACAAAATTGACAAGCCGGAAGCAAATCAAGACCGGGTGAAGCAGCAACTGGCGGAAGCAGGACTGCTGATTGAGGAATGGGGAGGAGACATCGTTTGCGTGCCCATCTCGGCGAAAGAGAAAATAGGTATTCAGGAGCTTCTGGAAAACCTGCTGGTTGTGACCGAGATGGAAGAGCTTAAAGCCAATCCATCGGGCCCGGCCTCCGGAGTGGTCGTTGAAGCTAAGATGGACCGAACCCGTGGCCCACTGGCCACCATACTGGTGAACAACGGGACTTTAAAGCCGGGCGATACCGTTGTCGTCGGTGGCACGTCGGGCAGGGTCAGGGCTATGTTGAACAACCTGGGCAAACAGGTGAAGAAAGCCGGACCGGCTACGCCGGTGGAAATCCTTGGTCTGGATAGTGTGCCGCAGGCCGGGGACATCCTGACCGCAGTGACCGGAGAAAAGCAGGCACAGGCACTGCTGGAAAAACACCACAGAGAAATAGAAGAAAGAACCTCGGTTACCGCCAGGTCAGTAAGTCTGCACAACCTGTACGATAAGATCAGCAGCGGCCAGGTCAAAGGGCTCAACGTCATCCTGAAGGCGGATGTCCAGGGCAGTATCGAGCCAATCCGAAGCTCTCTGGAACAGTTGAGCACCGATGAAGTTCAGGTGAGAATACTCCACAGCGGCACCGGCAATGTGTCGGAGAGTGACGTGATGCTGGCCACCGCCTCAAACGGGCTCATCGTTGGCTTCGGCGTCAGCACCGATGAAGGCGCCCGCCGGCTGGCAAGCACGGAAGGAGTTGATATCCGCCAGTACGACGTTATCTACAACGTCGTTGACGATGTGGAAAAGGCGCTCAAGGGCCTGCTGGAGCCCGAACTGGTTGAGGTCATTGAAGGACACGCCGAAATTCGGGCCGTTTTCTCGGCGCCAAAAGGAGCACAGGTGGCCGGTATCTACGTCTTAGACGGCAAGATCACCCGCAATTCCTCAGTGCGGGTCCGCCGCGGTGAGGAGGTTATCAGTGATACCGCCGTTAGCAGTCTGCGGCGGTTCAAGGACGATGTCCGTGAAGTAGCCACCGGCTATGAATGCGGTATCGGCCTCAAGGACTTCGGCGATTCTCAGGTTGGCGACCTGCTTGAATTTTACCGGATAGATAAAGCTGCCTAACCCAGAAAGTACAAACTCCAGGAGCCTATGTCATGTCTCATAGGGTTGAACGTGTAAACCAGCTCATCCGTCAGGAAATCAGCGAACTGCTGCAGCGCGAAATCAAAGACCCAAGACTCAGCAAGTTTATCGCCGTCACTGAGGTTACTACCTCCCCGGACCTCAGGCAGGCCAAAGTTTATATCAGCTTCATCAGCAATCAACAGCAAAAACAGGATGCGCTCGATGCTCTCGCTGGTGCTTCAAACTTTTTCCGCAAAGAAATGGCTCGAAAACTCAGGCTGCGGCGCATTCCAGAACTCAGCTTCCACTGGGATGATTCCATCGAGCGCGGTGCACATATCATGGACCTCATCGACCAGGTGAGTTCTTCAGACCACGAAAAATCCTGATTCTTTGGCTAACAGTGGATGGCATTCTGAACATAGACAAGCCCGGGGGTATCACGTCGTACCGCGTGGTAGCGCTGGTGAAACGGCTCAGCGGCGAGCGTCGCGTGGGGCATGCCGGAACCCTCGACCCGATGGCCACCGGTGTACTTCCGGTCTGCCTCGGTCAGGCGACACGCATTGTCGAGTTCCTCGCCGATGCCACCAAGTCGTACCGGGCCGAGATTGAACTCGGGGTAACCACCGATACTTATGATGCCAGCGGCAATGTTATCCAGCGGGAGAACCCCTCCGGCATCCATCTGGAGCAGGTGGAAGCGGCACTGGCTTCCTTCCGCGGCGTTATCCGCCAGACACCGCCAATGTACAGCGCCGTCAAACATCAGGGGAAGAAACTGTACGAACTGGCCCGTGCCGGAATAACCGTAGAGCGGAAAAGCCGACCCGCGACAATATACAGTCTGGACATTGTTGACTTTCAGCCACCGCTCGTCACCATCGAAGTAGAATGCGGTAAGGGCACGTATATCCGCTCACTGGCCCATGACCTCGGCCAGGTTCTGGGCTGCGGCGCCAGCCTCAAAAGCCTGGTCCGCCGGCGCTACGGCCCGTTTGACATCGAGGATGCGGTGAGCGTACCACGGCTTGAAGACGCCTTCCGCGGCGGCTACTGGGAGCATTTCGTTCATCCCATGGATTCCGTGCTCTCGACATGGCCGGCGGTGGTGGTCGATGAAGCCACGGAACAGGCGGTCAGAAACGGGGTATCAATCGCTCTGCCATTGGAACCCTCCAGCGGCAGCCGTTGCCGAGCCTATACTGCTGACGGGCATTTTCTGGGCGTGCTGCGCTTTGATTCGGAAAAAGGACAGTGGCACCCGGAGAAGGTCTTTCAAAATAGCGGCCAGTAACTGCCAGGCTTATGTTATGATGCGTCTCACCGAGTGAAATCGCTTGACAGCGCACGCCTAATAAAGGTATAGTGTCAACCGATGCTATGAAGGGGGATAAACCTAATATGGGAAAAATAAACGTGGCCATCATCGGCGTTGGTAACTGTTCTTCATCTCTTGTCCAGGGGGTGGAATACTATAAGAACGCCAAAGCAGATGAGTTTGTGCCCGGATTAATGCACGTGAACCTCGGCGGCTACCACATCAGCGATATCAATTTTGTGGCCGCTATTGATATTGATAAGAACAAGGTGGGCAAAGACCTTGCCGAAGCTATTTATGCCCCACCGAACAACACCTTTAAATTTTGCGAAGTACCACCTACGGGTGTTACCGTGCAACGCGGTATGACCCATGACGGTCTGGGCAAATACCTGTCCCAGATAATACAGAAAGCACCCGGCCCTACCGCCGATATTGTCAGTATTCTCAAGGAGACCAAGACCGATGTCGTCATCAATTACCTGCCGGTCGGCAGTGAAGAGGCGACCAAGTGGTATATCGAGCAAATCCTGACCGCGGGCTGCGGCTTGATTAACTGCATTCCCGTTTTCATCGCCCGCGAGAAGTACTGGCAGAAACGCTTCGCCGAACGAGGGCTCCCCGTAATTGGCGACGATATCAAATCGCAGGTTGGCGCCACCATTACCCATCGCGTGCTGACACGCCTGTTCCGGGACCGCGGCGTCAAGCTGGAGCGCACCTACCAGATGAACTTCGGCGGCAATACCGACTTCTATAACATGCTGGAGCGGGAAAGGCTTGAATCCAAGAAGATTTCCAAGACTAACTCGGTTACCTCGCAGCTTGATTACAAGATGAACCCTGACGATATCTACGTCGGCCCCAGCGACTACGTTCCCTGGCTGCTCGACCGCAAGTTCTGCTATATCAAAATGGAAGGGCGCACTTTCGGCGACGTGCCGCTGAACCTGGAACTGAAGCTGGAGGTCTGGGACAGCCCCAATTCCGCCGGCGTGGTCATCGACGCTATCAGGTGCTGCAAGCTGGCCATAGACCGCGGGATTACCGGAGAGCTGGTGGCACCATCCGCTTATTTCATGAAGTCGCCTCCGGTCCAGTACACAGATGCGGAAGCGCACCAGATGGTGGAAAAGTTCATCGTCGACATGGCTAAAGCCAAAGCAGAGAAGCCATCCAAGTAACACTTCACGAGGTTTTCGGACAGCAACTGGCGAAGCAAGGGGATTATTTGGGTCTGAAGAATGGAAGGGAGCTCGGTTAGCATCACCTCAAAAAAGGGGCCATTCAAGTCCAGGTTAGCCGAAGTTCGAAAAGTCATTGCCCGTCGTCTTTCCCACCCCATAGTGCGGCTTCTGGCCAGGACAGGAGTAACTCCAAATGCTCTGACCTGGTTTGGCCTGTTGCTTTCCCTTGGGGCAGCGGTACTTATCGCTCTCAAACAGCCATTCGCCGCCGGCTTTGTGGTCCTTTTTGCGGGGCTGTTTGACATGCTTGATGGAGCACTGGCCCGCTTCACCGATAAGACTACAAGGTTCGGGGCCATACTTGACTCAACGCTGGACCGCCTGGGTGAGGTGGCCGTTTTGCTGGGTCTCCTGATATTCTTTGTCCGGGAGCTTTCCACACCGGGTATTCTTGTTGTCGGCTTCACATTGCCCGGCGCGCTGCTGGTCAGCTATCTTCGAGCCCGGGCGGAAGCGGCTGGCCTGACTGGTGAGGTAGGTTTCTTCACCCGTACGGAGAGAGTAATCATATTATCACTTGGACTCTTGCTAAGTGGCATTGACTACGCATTGATTATATCGCTGGGTATCATCGCTTTTTTCAGCTACGTGACCGTTATCCAGAGACTTCTTCACATATGGTACCAAACAAAGGGAGACTAGTTATCATATTATTTTCAGGGAGGCTCTAATGCCAGTAATTGCCATTATTGGAGCTCAGTGGGGAGATGAAGGAAAAGGAAAGATAGTTGACCTGCTTGCCGAGCAGGCAGACATGGTGATGCGTTTTTCCGGCGGGGATAATGCCGGACACACCGTGGTCAATCAGCTAGGTAAATTCGCATTACACCTCGTCCCCTCCGGTATTTTCTCTCCCAAAGCCGTCTCTGTTATCGGAAACGGTGTGGCAGTCAACCCCCGCGTTCTGTTCGATGAGCTTGACGGGCTCAGGCAGCGCAACGTGGATACCTCACGCCTGTTCATCAGCGACCGGGCTCATCTGGTGATGCCCTACCATATCCTTCTCGACGGACTGGAGGAGGAAGCGCGGGGAGGCAAGGCCATCGGAACCACACGCAAGGGCATCGGCCCCGCCTTTGCCGACAAAGCTGCCCGGCTGGGCATCAGGACCTGCGACCTGCTGGACAGGGATGTTTTCCGCGAGCGACTTCACGCCGTACTTGCCCACAAGAACACCCTGTTGACCAAGGTTTACAATGTCGCGCCGCTGTCAGAGGACGAGGTCTACAGTGAATACTGCCGTTACGGTGAGATACTGGCTCCCCATATCTGCGATACTACTGAACTGCTAGAAAAGGCGATAAACGACGGGAAACAGGTGATGCTGGAAGGGGCCCAGGGGACATTGCTTGACCCCGATTTCGGCACCTACCCCTATGCCACCTCCTCTTCGCCGCTGGCCGGGGGAGGCTGTCTGGGTGCCGGCCTGGGGCCGACCAGGATAGACGAGATTCTGGGCGTTTTCAAGGCATACTGTACCCGCGTTGGCGGCGGCCCCATGCCCACCGAGCTGGAAGATGAAATCGGCGCTTCAATCAGGGAACAGGGCCACGAATACGGCACCACCACCGGCCGACCGCGACGCTGCGGCTGGTTTGATGCCGTTGCTGCCAAATTCAGTACCCGCGTGAATAGTTATACCCAGGCAGTTATCACCCGCCTAGATGTGCTCGATGCGCTGCCTGCCATAAAAATATGCACCGGCTACGAGCTAAACGGCGAAAAAATCGATTACTTTCCGGCAGGTGCGGCCACGCTGGAAAAGTGCCGGCCCGTATATGAGGAACTGCCTGGCTGGCAGACTCCAATCAGTGATATCCGCGATTTTGAACAGCTTCCGGTCCAGGCCCGCCAGTACCTGTCGAGGCTTGAGGAACTCATTGCCTGCCCGACAAGCATCATATCGGTTGGTATGAGGCGGGAACAGACCATCTTCAAGAGGCCTGTTTGGTAGCTGATTTATGATAATCCTCTTTGCAGGAGATACTCGGCCAGACTGGAAGCCGCCAAGAAAAAAGCGCAATCCTAGTACTATAAAGGAGGTCTATCAGAAAATGGAAAAGAAAGAACCTTTGGCAACACAGGAAGAATATGCTCAGCAGATACAGCGCTACGCAGATATTCCCCCGGTGGAGCTGGTCCCTGGACAGGTCAGGGCACACATTCTTTCCGGCGAACGGGCGACGGCCATGTTCGCTACCTTTGAGCCCAATGCCGTTGGCCCCATGCACAAGCACGAACACGAGCAGGTAATGATTATCGCTGATGGAGAGGGTGAGCTGGTAACCGGCGGGAAACGCTATCCGGTCAAAAAGGGCGACGTGGCCGTCTTCGCCTCAAATCAGGAGCACGGCACCTACGTCTCCGATAAGGGCCTGAAGACCATCGAGATATTTATCCCGGTGCGGCAGGAGTACATGGATAAGCTGGAAGCGGTGAAAAAGAGCCAGGGGAAATAGTCGAACCGTTAGAAATCGCTCTTCAATTGAATATCATTGCTGTTAATGGGTCGGTAATTGGCTGTAACGACCATACCGACCCATAATTATTTCCCGGCCGGTGCTTTATAGCCCTTTCGGGTCAGGTAATTGCCCAGCAGGATAGAAGTCGCTATCACCAGCGGCAGGGAAACCAGCCACCGTATGGCGGTGAACTTTATTCCCAGAAACGAAGCCTCGAAGATGGCCATCGGAATGCGGCAGATGGCCGCGGCGCCAAGGTAGGTGAAGATTACGCTGAGCTTGGCGCCTTTGCTGTACAGGGCGTAGGCCACCGGCAGGGCCAGATACAGCCCGCCAACCGTGGTGCTGGAAAGCAATATCGCCCAGAGGTAGCCGCGGAAGCCCGACTCCTCACCGAGGTGTCGCTCAATGGTCTCCCGCTTCACCCATACTTCAAAGAGCCCGATTAAGATGAAAGCGCCCGGCAGTATCTTGAGCATACTAATGGCAAAAGAGAGGAAATTCCGGCCGATTTCCTGCCCGGGATTGAACCCGGTCAACCAGGCAACGAACAGGAAAACGAAGTAACTGGCAATGAGCAATATTGTTATGACAGTATTTCGTTTCATTGGAAAATTTCCCCGAAGAACAGGCCTATCATGATGGCCACCGTCAGGGCGATAAAGAAGCCGACTACGTTTCGGATAATAGTGACCTTCAACCCGAAGTACGCTTTCTCTATGGGCGCGGTGAGCACGCCCACCATCATCAGTGTGGTGGTAAAAGCGGCAATGACCATATAGGCGACACCCTTCTGAACAAGGATGCCCGCCAGCGGGAAAGCAATAAAGCCGGGCATAACGGTGACGGAACCCAGAAGAGAGGCCAGTGCCATGGCCGTAAATTTGTTATCGCTGCCCAGATACCGCGAAATTAGTTCATCGGGCACCAGGTAGAGGACAATGGAGACCAGAATAAGCATTATCAAAAAGGCGGGAAGAATCCTGATAAACCGTCTGGCGGCGATTTTCAATCCCTGGAATGTCTTGCCGCGACTGAATATTAGCGAAATGAGCAGGGCTAATCCGGCGACGATATACAAATACATTTACTTAGTGCCGCTCAAGTAAATCCCCAGGCTTATTTGCAGCCGTATAATAACTTAAAATCCTTATACCGGCAGGTCTATGGTGTAGTTCTTCAGCGTGTCCTTGATTATCGCCGCCGTCTTTTCATCCGGCTCGGTGAGCGGCAGTCGCGGCTTGCCCACCCGGAAACCGACCTGATTCACGGCGTACTTCACCGGTATGGGGTTCGAGATGATGAACAGGGCATCGACCAGCGGGAGAAGTCGACGGTGTATCGATGCTGCCTCGGCAACCTTGCCGTCGACGAAGCTGTCAATCATCTGTTTTATCTGGTTACCCACCAGATGAGACGCCACGCTGATGATGCCGTAGCCACCAAGGGCCATGATGAGGAAAGTATCGGTATCATTGCCGCTCCAGACAAAGAAATCGTCGCTGGTCTCCTGAATGATTTTGGCTATCTGTTCAAAGTTACCGCTCGCTTCCTTCACCCCGATGATATTGTCTACTTTGCTCAGCCGGATGACGGTATCGGCATTCATATTGACCACGGTGCGCGAGGGCACGTTGTACATGATACAGGGCAGGCTGGTGCTTTCCGCCACCGTCCTGAAGTGCTGGTAGAGACCCTCCTGGGTGGGCTTGTTATAGTAAGGCACCACCAGCAGGCAGGCGTCAACGCCGATTTTCTCCGCTTCCTTGGTCGCTCCAACGGCCTCGGCGGTGCTGTTGCTTCCAGTGCCGGCGATAACCGTACCTTTGCCGCCGACAGCCGCTTTTATGTCCCGGAAAAGGCGGTATTCCTCCGCCCGCAGCATAGTGGGCGACTCCCCGGTAGTACCGACCACCAGCACACCATCGCTCCCCGAAGCAAGCAGGGCAAGAGCCAGTTTCGTGGCCTGTTCATAGTCCACCTCCCCTTTTTCATCTAAGGGGGTAACCATGGCGGTTATCAATCTTCCCAGCTCTTTCATTTTGCTACCTCCCGTGGTTTCAGCCAGTCCCGTTTGACCATTTCTTCGGCAATCTGGACCGCATTCAGTGCGGCTCCCTTGCGCAGGTTATCGGCGACAATCCACATAGCCAGCCCATTGGGATGGGACGTGTCACGTCGGATACGACCGACAAATACCTCATCGGTGCCCGCTGCCATCCAGGGGTGCGGATAGAGACTGATGGCCGAATCATCCAGTATCTTCACTCCCGGCGCCCCGACGAGTATACGCTCGACCTCATCGGGCATCATCGGAGATGAAAATTCCACCCAGACCGCCTCACTGTGCCCGGTATATACCGGCACACGTGCACAGGTCGCCGACATTGCAATCTCGCTGGCGTGCATTATCTTTTTGGTCTCCTCCACCATCTTCCACTCTTCTCTGGTGTAGCCATCATCGAGAAAAACGTCTATCTCCGGCAACACGTTGAAGGCTATCTGATGCGGGTACACATGTGGAATGGTGGTCTGGCCTTCCAGCACCTGCTTGCTTTGCACACTCAGTTCCTCCACCGCTGCGGCACCGGTGCCGGAGACCGATTGGTAAGTGCTGACCACAATGCGCTTGATTGGGTTGACCTTGTGCAGCGGGTAGAGCGCCACGACCATCTGGATGGTGGAGCAGTTGGGATTGGCGATAATGCCGCTGTGCCATTCAATGTCCTCGGGATTGACCTCAGGCACCACCAGGGGCACATTGGGCTCCATGCGCCAGGCGGCACTGTTGTCAACCACCACCGCGCCCGACTGCGCCGCGAGCGGCGAAAAATGACGGCTTATCTCGGAACCGGCGGAGAAAAGGGCGATATCTATCCCCTCAAACGAGTCGGGTGTTGTCTCCAAGACCTCGATTTCCTGCTTGTTGACCATCAGCTTCTTGCCTGCCGAGCGGTCGGAGGCCAATAGTCTTATTAATTCCATCGGGAAGCTGCGCTGTGCCAGTATCTTGATGAATTCCTGTCCAACCAGCCCGGTGGCGCCGACAATGGCAATACTGCATTCCTTCATTGCTTCCTCACAGTCCAAGTAACTTGTCCAGGCCGAAAACGAGCCCTTTACGCTTGACTACTTCTCTTATCGCCAGCATCACGCCGGGCATGTAGCACTCCCGGTTAATGGTATCATGGCGTATGCTTAATGTCTGCCCGGGCGCACCCAGTATTACTTCCTGATGAGCCATGAGTCCGGGCAAGCGTACACTGTGGATGCTCACCCCTTCTACCTGCTCCCCCCGGCTCGCCGCATCTTTGCTTTTGGGCTGAAGAAACGGCTTTCCTCTGGCTGCGGCCATTAATCTGGCTGTCGTTTGCGCTGTCCCGGATGGAGCATCGGCTTTCAGATGGTGGTGCAGTTCGATTATCTCTGCATAATCAAGGTATTTGGCCGCTATCTTGGCCAGGTGCATCATCAGTACCGCGCCAAGGGCAAAGTTCGGTGCCATCACCGCACCTATCCCGTGCTCCGTGGCCAGACGCTCAATCTCTTTGATTTCAGCGGGTGAGAAACCGGTCGTGCCGATAACCAGACTGACGCCCCGTTCCGCGGCCGGTCGCACCGCCGACATTGTGGCCTGGGCGATGCTGAAATCCACCATGACGTTGGGTTGACAGCGGGTTAAGATATCACCCAGGTCAGCGGAAAAGGGAACTGAACCGGAACTATCAGGCAGGGGCAGTGAATCCTTGGTGGCCTTTGCGTCCACGGCACCAACCAGCTGCATGTCCTCTTCATCGTATACGGCCCTGACCACCTCCTGCCCGACCTTGCCAGCGGCTCCATGAACGATTACCTTGATCGGCTCCATCGCGTCTCCCCTGCTGGATAAGAAGATGCTTAACGACCCCGGAACTGGTCGCGTCGCCCGGAATAGGAGTCATTATCCTTCCGATACGGGCGGTTTGACCTGGAAGAGTCCCTTTCTCTTGTGCCCGGGGTCTGAGAAGCAGTTTCACTGACCGCCCTGTGGGAGAGGTTTATCCTCCCCAAATTGTCGAGGTTGATTACCTTGACCGTAATCTCGTCACCGATTTTAACCACATCCTCAACCTTGCCCACCCGATGGTCAGCCAGTTCACTGATGTGTACCAGGCCTTCCTTTCCGGGCAGTATTTCCACCATGGCACCGAAGTCGAAAATGCGCGCCACCTTCCCCGTATAGATGGTGCCAATCTCCACATCCTTGGTCAGCCCTTCAATGATATCAATCGCTTTACGTGCGGCCTCTTCATTGATGGCACCAACCACCACGTTACCTTCATCGTCGATGTCGATGGTTGTCTTCGTCTGCTCTGTTATGGAGCGAATTGTCTTGCCCCCGGAACCGATAACGCTGCCTATCTTATCGGGGGCGATGCTTATCTTGTACATCCGCGGCGCGTAATGGCTGACTTCGGGTCGACTGGTGCTTATGGTCTCGTTCATCCTGTCCAGAATGAACATCCGCGCCTCATGGCTTTGCGTGATTATCTTCTCCAGAACTTCCAGGCTGACACCCTTGAGCTTGATATCCATTTGCACGGCGGTAACGCCGTCCCGGGTCCCGGCAATCTTGCAGTCCATATCGCCGTAGGCATCTTCCAGACCCTCGATATCGGTTAATACCTGGTATTCACCGTTCTCGCCGGTGATGAGGCCCATGGCCACTCCGGATACAGCGGTTTTTATCGGTATGCCGGCATCCATCAGCGACAGGCTCCCCGCACAGACGCTTGCCATCGAGGTACTGCCATTGGAGCTGAGGACCTCGGAGACAAGTCGAATGGTATACGGGAAATCCTCGTCATCGGGCAATACCGGCACCAGAGACCTTTCCGCCAGCGCGCCGTGTCCGATTTCGCGGCGACCCGGCGACCCCAGGCGCTTTGCCTCACCACTGGAGAAGGGTGGGAAATTGTAGTGGTGAATGAAGCGCTTCGTCTCCTCGATACCGAGGCCGTCAAGCTGCTGCTCCTTCCTTTTTGAACCCAGAGTGACAATGGTCAGCACCTGTGTCTGACCCCGGCTGAAAAGTGCCGAACCATGTGTCCTCGGCAGAAGCCCTACCTCCGCATCAATGGGCCTGACTTCATTGAGGGCGCGACCATTGAGACGTTTTCCCGCCAGGATATTGTTTCTTACTTCAGCCTTGGCCCTGGCCTCAAAGCCAGCCATAATATCCTCTTTGGCATAGGTTTCACCCAGGCTTTCCACCAGCTTCTTCTTTAATCCAGCGAGCTTTTCCTCCCGGGTGGATTTATCTGCTTCCGCCAGTATGGCAGGCAGTTCATCGCCGATGGTTGATGCCACTGCTGAAGCGACCTCCGGGTTGTCCTCCTGAACCGGCACTTCCTCTTTAGGTTTGCCGCAGGCCTGCCTTATCTGTTCCTGAAGTCGGATAATATCCTGATTAGCCTCAAATCCAAACTGGATGGCCTTGGGTAAAATCTCTTCGGAAACCTCCTTGGCCCCGGCTTCCAGCATGACAACTGCCTTTCCGGTGCTGGCCACGACCATATCAAGCTGGCTGTTTTCAAGCTCGGCCAGCGCGGGATTCAGCACCAGCTCGCCATTGATGCAGCCCACGTGAACGGCGCTTACCGGGCCATCAAAGGGTATTTCCGATATGCACAGTGCCGCCGATGCACCGATTACCGCCAGGACGTCGGGGGCATTTTCATGGTCAACAGAGAGCACGGTAGCGACAATCTGGATATCCCGTCGCCATTCCTTCGGTAAAAGCGGTCGCATCGGGCGGTCAACGAGGCGGCAGGCCAGAATGGCCTCTTCGCTGGGGCGTCCTTCCCGGCGGATGAAGCCGCCCGGAATTTTGCCCGCCGCGTACAGTCGTTCCTCGTAGTCTACGGTCAATGGTAGAAAGTCGATACCCTCACGTGGTTCATCCGCCACGGTGGCTGTCACCAGGACTACTGTATCTCCATATCGAACCGTTACCGCTCCATTAGCCTGACCGGCAAATCTGCCGCTTTCGATAATAAGGTCTTTGCCACCGACCTGACATTGAAATGATTGAAGTTTTTGCACTATCCTCTCCCCGCTCAGACCTTATTTACGCAGTCCGAGTCGTTTAATCAATTTATTGTATTTGCTAACGTCCTCCCGACTGAGGTAGTTCAACAGCCTTCTTCTCTGTCCAACCAGCTTGAGCAGACCGCGCTGAGTATGAAAGTCGTGTTTGTTCGCCGTCATATGGTTGGTCAACTGCTTTATCCTATCGGTAAGCAGGGCTACCTGCACCTCGGTCGAACCGGTATCTCCGTCCCTGTTCTGGTAATTGCTGATAATCTCAGCCTTCTTCTCCTTGTCCAAACTACACCTCACTGACCAGTTATAGGTTATTGATTACAAATCGAGTGATTATACCACACTGCGCTGCTATGTGTAAATTAGCCTCTGGCACTTCGCCTTCCAGTTCAGCATCATAGACATGGTATCGGCCAACTAGTATAATACACGTTAGTATGGGTAGAACGGTAAAGGAACCCACGGGAAAAAGCGTTGCTCCGGAAGTAACCTGCCGCTTTTTCAGCGGTGAAAAGTGGCAGAGGGATACAGTAGCCATACCCGGTGAGCTGCCGCTGACCATCTTCGTCAATGGCCAGGAGGTCGCCACCATATTGTGCACACCCACCAGATTAATCCAGCTTGTGCTCGGGTTTCTATACCTGGAGGGAATCATCGCCGACCAGCAGGACGTAGCCAGCCTGCGAGTCTGCGAAGATGAGCCAATTGCCGATGTGCGACTTTTGAAGAGCGAATATAACGCGCCATCGAGGCGCACCATCACCTCGGGCTGCGGGAGCGGCGTCAGCTTTGACACCAGTTCACCGAAGGTGGTTTCAGACCTCGTTGTCGCCCCGGAGGAGATACTGTCACTGATGCACCAGCTTTACCAGCAGCAGGAACTGTTTCAGGAAGCGGGCGGCATCCACTCCTCGGCGCTGGCGGACCGGGAAAGGATACTGGTCTCTGCGGAAGATATCGGGCGTCATAATACGCTGGACAAGATTATGGGCGATTGCTTGATAAGGAAGCTGTCGGCACAGGATAAAATTCTGCTGACCACGGGCCGCATCTCCTCGGAAATGGTGCTGAAAGCGGCCAGAATGCAGGTGCCGATGGTCGTATCGCGCGGTACCCCAACCGAGCGAGCGGTTACGCTGGGCAAAGAGCTGGGAATCACCGTAATCGGTTATGCCCGGGGAAATAGACTGTCCGTCTTTTCATATGAGGAACGATTGCTCGACACCAATAATCTAAATTCAAGTTGATGAAAAGCATTGCTGGTAGGAGGAACAGGTTATGCCGTTTCATATAGGACCATGGGAGATAGCCCTCATCCTGGTCATCATCCTTATCGTTTTCGGCGTTGGCAAGCTGCCGCAGGTAGGCGGTGCCATCGGCAAGGGAATGCGGTCATTCCAGAAAGGGCAGCGCGGTGAGGATGTTGAAGAAGAAGAGGAGAAACCCAAACCCAGGAAGTCTGCCCGCAAGAAAAATACCAAGAGCTAAATGCCATAGCCATCAGCTTATTCGTGGGCTACCGCTTCTACAGATAAATCAATCTTTGCATCCAGCCAAGGAACAGACATGGACTTTTTCGGCATCGGTTTAGGAGAAGTACTACTCATCCTCGTTGTCGCCCTGATTATCTGGGGACCAAAGAGGTTACCCGAGATTGCCCGTACCCTGGGAAGAACGCTGCATTCCCTGAGGAAGGCAACCAATGACTTTACCTCCCAGATAACCAGAGACATTGATATTGAAGAATCAGAGAGCAGAAAAAAGGATAAACCCGCACCACCTCGGGAGGACCGCAAGGCCGAGAGAGATACCACGAAAGATGAGTGAAGACAGGAAACAGTCCGTCCTCCAACACCTTCAGGAACTGCGCCGGCGCCTGATAAAAAGCGTCATTGCCGTTGCCGTTGCCTCAGTTATCGCCTTCGTTTTCTACGACTGGATATTCTATATCCTGAAGCTCCCCGCCGAGGGGATTAACCTTGTCTATATTGAAATGACCGAGATGATAGGCACCATCATGAAGGTGTGCCTTATTGCTGGTATTATCCTGGCCATGCCCTACCTTGTTTTTCAGGGCATCATGTTCGCCTCCCCGGCGCTGACCCGTAAAGAGAAGAAATATGTTTATGTCATCCTGCCGTGGGTAGTCCTGATGTTTCTGGGGGGCGTGGCTTTCGGCTATTTCGTGCTCATTCCACCCGCCACCAGATTCCTGACCAGCTTCGGCTCCGATATCGCCACCCCCGAGATACGCGTGGGCAATTACGTGGCGGTGGTGGCCCGTCTGATGCTCGCCATTGGCGTCGTCTTTGAGATGCCGGTGATAACCACATTCCTGGCCAGGCTGGGTGTGCTCAAACCGAAATGGCTTTCCGACCATCGCAGGGTGGCGATTATCTTTGCTTTCATCCTCGCTGCCATCATCACGCCGACCTTCGACCCGATAAATCAGAGTCTCGTGGCCGTCCCGCTTATCGTCCTCTATGAGATGAGCATCTGGCTGGCCAAGCTCGTTTATAAAAGGCAGCCGGCGGAATAATTGCACTATAACAGCTGGTGCGCTATACTGATTGGCTGGTCGGGAGCGGATGAGTCCCGGTGGGCTTTGCGGACTTCAAATCCGTTGGGGGGCGTTAGTAGCGTCTTCGGTGGGTTCGACTCCCATACGCTCCCGCCAATTTTTTTACTTGCCACGTGGAGTTCTACACCCACTCAGTAACTTTTCAAGACAGCCTGAAGTTTTATAAGGGAATCCTGAGTTAATATTTATGATTTTGGTTCGTAAACTTCGAATATACGTCGAACTGGTGGCTCAATAGCAAGCGGGCCAAGCGCCTCTTGCAATTTGGGCCGTATTAAATTATATGCAGCTTCCAAGTCCTCTTTTGTTTCCCATATATAAAGGGAGCCATATTCATTGTTATCAGAATCGCCAAAATACACTACGTTCTTAAAGCCCTTCATACCCTTCATAATTGGAAATAATTTATCAGCCAGTCCTTCGCATTCTGTACGCTTGCCAGGTGCGGTTTTAAATGTCGTCAGTGATGCATACATGGCTACACCTCCTTGTCATTTATACCCTGTATTTTAATACCTTTCAGTCATTTGTCAAGAGGGTTGGCAAGAGATTTGGGCAGGTGGGAATCAATGACCGCAGTAGAACGTTATACAAGGTCATTTAGATTTCAGAATAGCTTGAAGTTAAAGCTACCGTTTATCCAGCTCATAATGCAGTTGAGCCAGGATATAAATGATGTAATCGAATAACAGGACTACCCTGTTGACGCTTTCCAGCGCCTGGTGCATTTCCATAGCAGTGTCGCTGTACACCGCGTGAAGCTCGGAAAAGAGCCAGATATGTCTTCTCATCAGGATAAGGGAGTAGACGGCCTCGTGAATGGGTATGTTATCCTCATATAACGATTCAGCGTATTGCTTCTTTTTCAGAAACTCCAGAATTGCCTGATATGGTTTCTCAGCGAAATATAAATTTTTTAGGTTTTTATAGATGTCGGTGGCCTGAAGGATAGCTCTCTGTGCCGGGACAGAGTGATATGATGGAGTCCTCGGGCTGGTGCTGACATCCGCATACCAGAGCTCGGCAACCTGTTGAGCACTGTTCTCACATAAATCCAGCATCCGGTCGGCAATTGGTCTGCGCATTATACCCCCTCCCCACATCATGTTAATGTTAGGAATTATACACCAAAATAAAAAACTGTCAAGTGCCTGACCCTCAATGCCCAGGCAGGGTCAGTGAGGTTTGGGGATAGTTTGAAGCTGTATTCTGCTATTATGGATTGAGAGTAATAAGCCCTTGGACGTGAGTGGTTCTATGCTTAGACCTCGTCCTCACCTCCACCTTGGTCATCTCCGCCTTGGTCATCTCCGCCATCATCGGATGCTTGAGTCTCGGTAAGCCTCACCTTAACTGCTGCGGGGCGACCATCACGTCCCTGACCCTTCTCAAATTCCACTTCCTGCCCTTCGCTAAGGTTATTAAATTCCACTCCTTCAAGAACGTTGCTATGGAAGAAGAGGTCTGTTCCATCCTCTGTCTTGATAAACCCATAACCGCGGTCCATGAGCGTTTTGATTGTACCTTTTGGCATAGGACACCTCCCTTCAAATCCATTGGCTAGGTTTTAAAGATAAGTATACCACTTAGCATCCCAAAAGGGTAGATAGGAGTCTATCTAGATGGTAGAGAGATATACAAGGTCAGTGAGGTTTGAGGATATCTTGAAGATGTATTCTGCTGTAGTAGGCTGATTGATACTATCAAATCACTGCCAACTATGTGAGTAAAATCAGCTAGGGAACACTTTAACCGTTGGTTGCTTAGACCAGTTCTTTTTTGAAAACGATTCAACCCTTTCCTTAGCTTTTAAATCTGGGGTGATTAGCATAAATAGGTCACTCTCATCAAAATAAAGGTATTTTTCACCTTCATCAAAGGCAATTCTATATTCGCGTTCCTTAGTGAAATCATACCCTTCTGGATACCTGTTATATTTAATATACTCAACTGTTCCTCCAGTCGGGGTAACCGTAATCTTCGCCATTACAGAATTCTTAAATGTGGGAAACAATTTGGCTGGTTTCCTATACATTAGGATTTCCTTTTCACAATCTGCTCTTTTATCAGCGGGTAGACTTTTTAGCTTATAATTCCACTCCTGAATCAGTGGGTCACTCCATAATGACTCTTCTGTATAGTAATGTACAGGCTGAATGCCTTTTGATTTAAGGAATTTGTCGGTAGTGGGTCAATTTGAAAAGGAGAAGGATTAGAATGGAAAAAACACAAACCATCATTGAGGCTTTAGACCAACTCGCCCTAGCCTTAACGGCACATCACCATCAATGGACAAGGGGGGAACGTAGGCTTTACGAAAAAGCCATCGCTATCCTTACTTCTTAGGACGTCGATTATACGGTGATTGGTTTGTTGGTTTTAGGGATATGTCTAGTTTTGATGCCTCAGAGTAGATAGAATCGGGCGTCCTGCCTAGTTCTAATCCGATTACTCGTGTCGGGGTATTTCCCCTTACGAGTTCCTTGAGTTTACTGACGTCTGCAGGCGACCAGGGCTTACCAGAATTACGGTCTGTCCTTGCCATAATTCACCCCCTTTGTATTAGGTGTATATGATTATACTCCTTGCAAAGTGGGTGTCAAGGGTTATAATAAGTAGTGACAAAAAATGAAGGCGAAAGTTAAAGACTTATTATTAACCTTATTCGTGCTTCTTTTATTATGTGTGGGAATTCTCATGGTTGCCGGATTTACTTCTTTGTTCGGGGAATACTGGCAGTGGGCGCTAGGTGGGCTTGTAATCCTGGCTTTTGTGTGTATAGTTCTATTTCTGATGTATAAAGACAAATGAGCGGAGCGGGGGCGGGGGCGGGGGGAAGAAAACAGGAAAGAGCACCTCTTCTTCATTCAGGCGAGGTTTTCTCCCTTCTTGAATCCAAGCGCGCCACCTACTTTACTATCCCCCCGCCCCCGCCCGAATTATACTCCTGAAATAGGTGGTGTCAAGAGGCAAGTTTTACAATATCCTCTATTGTCCAGATGCGCTCACTAATCCCTGCTGCCATAGCTGGGGTTGTTGGATAGGGGCTAGCTAGTGTTTTATGTGGGCGAGCAAAGTTGTAATACATGAAATGGAGAGCCACAGCATGTTCCAGATTCTCTATCTTCTTTGAGAATGCGTTAGTCAATCTAGTAAATCGCCTCATGCTCATTCGCATTGTAAGATTATGGCGCTCGGCAAAGCTGGTTGATATTTTAGCGGGGTCAGGGTGCCCCGTAACTGTACGGTGGTTTACCCCTATACATTGGGCAGGGCTGTATCTAGTTTCGCTTTCAGGCTCAACGCCGTATAGTTTTACTAGCATGGCATAATCAACCTCAGAGCCGAAGGCATCCTCAACAGCGTTAAGATACACTCTATGGCCATCGGTTGTAATTTGAACACGATTAGCTAACCTACTTTTCAGGTCAAGCATAAACTCATAGGCATAGCCCGCATCCCGTAGGCCGACTAGCCAAGAGGAAACAAGTTTAGTGTCAGCATCAATCGCCGTCCATGTCCAGACATCGCCATAGCCAAATCTACCCTGTTTATCTTCGGGCACGTTCTTTTGCTTGGCATAGCAGAATGACCAGATTTCGTCGCATTGAATATTAGCGCAGGTTAAATCTCTTAAGTGTTTATCTTGATACTCGGCACAAGCAGCGCCGACACTAGCTAACAATCGAGTTACCGTGCCTTTAGCGGTATCAGTCATACGGCAAGTAGCACGAATAGAATTGCCTTCAACTAAAGCTGAAATGACTTTTACCCTGCGGTCTTTGCTCAACTTGTTCATTACACTAGTATTATACTTGACCGCTTAAGCATTGTCAAGTACCTTCGGGGTTATTTTAAAATATTTTTTACCAAAAGGTGATATAATGGCTCATAAAATTGGAGATTATAAAAATGGAATATTTCACGCAGGGGTACTCCCGAATATGTTAGTTGATAATCAATTTCTTAAATGTGTATCCTTTTTGCTTATTGATAGGCAAAATCCTGATACATTAAAGCAGGAAAGAATCCCCATTGCTACAGCATTCTTTGTTTCAATGCCTATAATTAACGACTATGCGCAGATATATGCTGTGACTGCAAGGCACGTCATATATGAGACAGCAAGGGGCAACTTATATCTTCGTCTCAAATCATCAAATGATGATTATGAAGATGTAGTTGTTCTACCTGATAATTGGATTTGCCACCCCAAAACGGATGTTGCAGTAATCCCGATTGAAATTCCAGATAAGCATGATTGCAAGATTATCCCCCTTGAGGCTTTGGCTACCGAGAAATTTATTACTGATAATGAAGTCAGTACTGGTGATGATGTTTTCTTTGTTGGCTTATTTACAGCATATTCAGGGCAAAAACACGACCGACCGATTGTAAGATTTGGGAATATTTCTCTGATGAAAGAAGAAATACCACTAAAGTTAGTCCCTGGTAGCGAGACTAAAACTTTAGTGGATGCCTATCTTGTTGAATCTCGCTCCTGGGGAGGGCAAAGCGGGTCTCCGGCATTTGTATACTTTCCCGTTGATAGAGAACCCGGCATTATTAAATTTGGTGGGCAGCAATTTGCTTTACTGGGTCTTACTCACGGGCATTATAATATTACTCAAGATGTAAAATTCGCTGGAGATATATTAGGAAGTGGTAAAGTCCCAATCAATGCTGGTATAGCATTGGTGATACCAGCAGATAAGATAATTGAGACGCTTATGGAGAAACAGCTATTGGAGGAGCGGGAGAGGGATTTAATAAAATATCAGAATAGTTTGTCGAGCCCAACGCCTGATATTACTTATCCCATCGTTTTTGTGCGGCTTTCTTAGCGATTTCTTTGCGTTGCTCAGGTGTTAGTTTATTAGCCCTAGCCTTACCGCCTTTTAATCCACCTTTACGCCCTAGAGCAACGGCGTGGGGGTCTTTGGCAGGTTCTTCAGCAAAATCGGCAGTGGTCTCTGACGCAATATTAGAAGCTATTACATTTATATCTGGAGTTCTTTTTCGCTTTTGCATATTTTAAGTATAGCATAAGCGGTCAAGCATTTGTCAAGACCCAATAATTTCAAATTGACCCACTACCAATTTGTCAGTAAGTGCTATTCCAAACTTACCGTATTCTCTGGAGTGGTTAGAGGCTCTCAGTTGATTAAAGGAAATTCTTATAAATGAAAGCATTAGTACATCTCTCTGCAGAAAATATATTGAATTGTTATCAGGTAATCCTTTGTTTTCCCGTTGGTCTAAGTCGTGAGTTAACGTTGCTTTAGAACCATCGGCACCAAACTTCATCCTATCTAACGGAATACGTATACTACCAGGTTTAGGGTATTCTGGGATAAATTCTGTGCATGGAGATGCCATAAGTCTCTTGTTTTTTAAAATAAGCTCAATAACTTGTTCGGTCTGCTCTTCAGTTTTCCCTTGCTTACCTAGCGACCCAAAAGTGAAGTGAATAAACATAAATGCTATTTCCTGCTACCATTCTGATTCTTCGCATATATTATTCCTATTGTGATTAACAAACAAGAACTTGGAATTTGCTGTGCAGGAATATATTATCAGGCAGGGGGTATCTCCCCCCTCTCTGCTACTGCATACCAAATCTGCACTGATTTTACAAAGGCTAAACCTCGCCACTACCTGAACAGCTCATCAAGGGAAAGCTCTTCTTTCTTGGCTTCTTCCCCTATTGGCCAGGTGAAACGCACTGACACCCTTGGCGGCACGCCTATCCCCGCCTCAATGGACATCTCCGTGGGGCCAAAGTCAAGGGCGATTTCATAGGCCTTGTGCAGAGCATCCCGAATCAGGTCGCGCACCGCCGTCAGTGGCTTCCCGCGAAGAGTATCGGAGCGCCTCATGATATTGCTGATTTCATTTTCTATCCTCAGGAGCTCGGCCAGCTTGTCGGAAAGTCTGCCTTCGGCCGGTTTGCCATCTCGCTGAAAGACCATCTGTACACCTCCTCTCTGCTTCATCTGCTAGAGTAATTTTACCCCACAATTTGGATTAAGCAAACCCGGGCCATGTAAAAAATATGGAGTTATTGATTAGTGGGGATGGTTGGGGGCATATATGTATTGCCGGGAAAGATGAAAGCCATCGAATTGAGCTTAACTGGTTACGATATGAATTTGGCGAGGCAAACTGCCTCACATCCTTACGCCTCAGGTGGAACCGCTCGGCGCACAGCTCTTATCAGAAGACGCGGTACTGAAGAGAGACAGAACTCGCTTGAGTATACCCTTCCCGCACTCCGGGCACTTGACGTCGCGCTCGCCCTCGGCAATGCCGCGGCGTAGCTCCAGTTTCCGGCCGCACTCCGGGCATTCGTATTCATAGAGCGGCATTCCTTCCCTCGTCACCGGCCTTTTTGTCCTCGGGTTCCTCCACGGGACCCCAGTTGAACGGCGCTCAGCCAAACTGAGGTCTTTCGGTGCCACAGCCATCAGCGTTTGTGCCGCCTTTGCCTGACAGGCTGGCCGCGGAAACGATATACAGTCCAACCAGTACGCCAATCAGCGCCCCTATCCCCAGGTTCGAGGCAATGGCGGCACCGTCACCCTGACTGTACAGGTAGCTCAATACAATGCCAATAGCCCCGCCGATTAACGCCCCCACGATGTATCTTGACTTCATTAGCTCTCCTCAATAGGCCATTCTATTATCAATATCAAATACATTTTATGGAATGATGTCTGGTTTGTCTGTGACTATTATCACGGTATCCGGGCTGTCAATACCCCTCCGGCCCCAGGCACAGCCCGCCGTCAACAACGATATTCTGGCCGGTGATATAACTGGACTCGTCAGAGACCAGGAAAAGCACCGCGCTGGCGATTTCCTCCGGCTTGGCCAACCGACCCAGCTTGATACCCTTCTCCCACTGGGGGATGCGGTCCGGCGCCATCTTCAAGACACGCTCCGTTCCCACAATCCCTGGCGCAACACAGTTGACGCGTATCCCGTACTGTGCCGCCTCCTTGGCCAGCGTCATGGTCATACCAATGATACCTGCCTTGGCCGCGGAGTACTCGACTCCCTTCATCATACCGATTACCCCGGCGGTAGAAGATATGCTGACGATGGCACCGCTTCTCCTCTCAATCATGTGGTTGATGACCGCCCGTGCGCAGTTCAGCGGCCCGAGCAGGTTGAGGCGTACGATTTCCTCGCCGCGGGTTTTCTCCGACCGGGCGAAGAAGTCCATCTTGGTTTTAATCGATGGGCCGGTGGAGCCGCCGGCCACGTTAACCAGTATATCTACCTGCCCGAAACGCGCCAGGGCTGCTTCGACCATCTTCTCTGCCTGGTCAATCTCAATAACGTCCGAATTTACGGCCAGAGCCTCCGACCCCAGAGCCTTGACCTCAGCAACTAACTTGCTGGCTTCTTCAGTATTCACGTCGGCGATGATGATTTTAGCACCTTCCCGGGCCAGTAGTTTGGTTATTTCCCCTCCGATGGCCCCGGCACCACCGGTCACGATAGCCACCTTATCTTTCACACGCATTTTGTTCTCCCTCATTTCATGATGATAATTATTCGTTCTCCCCATTATACTTAATCGACCATTTGTCAGGGAAATCGTCGCTTCCACAAAAAAGGACACTGAATACTACTCGAAATCGCCTTCTTCAGTGCCCAAAGGAATGCCTGTTCTATTTCCGCCTGATTTTATATCCGGCCTATTGTATCTCCAAAAAGTCAAGGCCAGCTACTGGTCGATGCGCAGCTTGCCGGCTTTGGCGATGTTATGCTTTGGCATATCAAAGAAATTAACGATAACCTGGTCCGGCTCAACCTGGATATGCTTCACCACCGCATCGGTTATATCCTTCACCAGCTTCCGCTTCTGTTCCACAGTCCTGCCTTCCATGAGTCTTACGGTTACTATCGGCATAATTATCGTACCTCCTCTGATTATATTTACGTTTTCCTATTTCTCACCTTTCGTTTTCTTGTACATTGCTTCAATTTGCTTTTTCCACGCCGGTGCCCTATCCCTGACAAAGCGCCTTGTCGGCTCCGCTTGCGTGCAGACCAGCATGGAATTAACATTGACCCAGGGAACGAAAATGTCTTCGCTGAACTGTTTCACCCCGTCCAGCTGGTCATCCCACTCCACCTGCGTCATGCGTACGCCGTATTCATCCAGAACCTGCACGAGACCGATATAGCAGCATTCTGGCGCCGTTTGCGGAATCAAACTGACGGCCACAAAATAGCCGGGCTTGAGAACCGCTGGTTTTACCATATCTCACCTCCTGAATAATAATATAATCCTGAATAATGTGGTAGAACAATAATATACGGTTATGCGCTAAACGTCAAACTGGTAGAGACTGCAGCCTTCTGGCCCATCTTATTGACTTTTATTAATGCTCCTCCTATACTTGGCTAAAATCCTTGGATAGTGGAGGCGGAAAAATGGGCACGCTATTTATGATTTTGCCGTTCATTGGAATTTTATTGCTCATTTCCGGGGCCATCGGACTCTTTGTCATCAACCTCAATTATCCAGCCGGCGACCTCATCTGGATTCAGGGCAACCTTACTTACGGCGTTTTCGCGCTCGTCGGACTGGCCATCACCATCAGTTTCATGATCAGCGGCTTTGAACAGGAATAACGGGAAAGAAGTAATTACACGTTGCTTTTGACATCCCTTTACCGCTTTCCCTCCTCCCATGGTGAATTGCCGAAAAATACCTTGGTATGCGGCCACGGTATCTCAATTCCCTC
>JAHJTL010000078.1 GCA_018829775.1 Chloroflexota bacterium
AGGAGTTTTTACAGGAGAATAGCGACATGACCTCTCTACCTTCTTATCTACTCCCCTAATTTGCGATTGTAGATGCATCTATGCTAAGAACGCTAAGCAGTTCACAACTTGACGAAGTGTTTCACAACAAACTGAATGTAGCGCTTTCTATCCCCAGCTCACTATCTCTGCCCTGGCTCGCTGAAATGGGGGCGATACGGCGTGGCGGCCACAACCACTTCCACGTCAACCCCGGTTGCGTCTTCGGTCCTGGCAGCGATTTCCTTCAGCTTTTCCGCCGGAACTTCCTTTAGTGATGAAGCCGCGGACGGTCGGTGAAGGGAATAAATCTGGGCTTTTTCGGGCTTTATTTCACCAACGCGTTCCATCCACACCGTCACCTGCCGCTCACCGATATTGCAAAATGCCCCGTCAACGAACATCGTCTGCAGGGTGACATTCCGCATAGATTTCAAACTTGCCAATATATCCTGATATTCAACCTGCGGGCAGGGGCGGTTTATCTCCCGAAATGTCTCAACGTCTCCGGCGTCGAGCTTCATTATCTTGAAGTCCAGCCTCTCCAATGCGGCACGCACCTTCTCCATCGTCACGGCTGAGGAATTCGACAGAACACCGAGACGGGCTGCAGGGCAATGCGCTTTCTTCAACGCAGCAGCGATATCTACAAGTTTAGCGAACTGAGGGTGCAGTGTGGGTTCTCCATTTCCGGAGAACGTGATGTTGTCTATTCCCTCGTTATTCTGCTCGACAAGCACGCGCTCCAGTGCGCTGGCAAAATCCTCTACGGTCGGAAAGTCCCTCACATATGGCACCGTGTCAAGCGTGCCGATATCGGTCCAGCCATACTGGCAGTACACGCAGTTGAAGGAACAGAGTTTATAGCGCACCGGTGAAACATTTAATCCGAGTGACCGACCCAGTCGCCGCGACCTTACCGGACCGTAAATGATGCCGGTTTTCAGCGGGATACCATGTGCCATTGAATCTGGCTTAGACGTCTGCTTTTCGGGCATGTTCAGTTGCGTAAAGACCTCCTCCGGTACCTCGGTCCACCTATAGTCAACATAGACGATTACGATTACCCTGTCAAATTCGGGTTACTTTGTTCCCAGATACCGTGGAGTCTGTCTGAGGACGATGAAAATGCCAGCCAGAATAAAGATGCCGCCGATGAACTCTTTGGCCGTGGGCGCCTCACCCAGGATGAAATAGCCCAGTAAAGTCGCTCCGATTGGCTCGCCGAGAATGGCCACCGAGACAAAGGTTACCGGTATCAGCCGCACCGCCAGGTTGAAACTCGAGTGCCCGATAAGCTGCGGGACGATTGCCAGCAGAACCATCATCAGGTAGGTCGTGCCGGAATAACCCGTAAAAGAGTACCCAAAGCCAGCGGTCGCCAGCAATAATATAACTGCCGCCCCGGTATAAATCACGGTCAGGTAGGGCAAAATCTCGATTCTGGCTTTCAGCTGACCGCCGATGATAAGGTAACCACCCATAGCGAAGCCGGCGATGAGGGCCAGCACATCTCCCAGAATGGCCCGTGAACCAAAGGCGAAGCCACCGTAGTTAATCAGCACTATGCCGATGAAAGCTATCGCCATGCCGCCGATGGTCAGCCGGTTCAGCACCTCGTGCCAGAGGAAGTAGGAGATGACCGCCACAAAGGCCGGGTGGCAGGTCACCAGGATAACCGAACTGGCAATGGAAGTATAGCTGAGCGAAGTTATCCAGAGCGCGAAGTGCAGCGCCAGAAAGAAGCTCGAGAGTATGAGAAGCAGACCGTCGCGCCCGGACAGCCGCTTCATACTCGGTATCGTCTTCTTATAGGCGAGTGGGATGAGAATGAGCGAGGCTATGGTCAAACGATAGGCAGCGATGACCAGCGGCGGCGCTTCCGCCAGGCGAATAAATATCGCCGCGAAGGAAACTGACACCACCCCGACCAGCAGGGCAAGATACGCTTTCACTCTAATGACTCGACCGTTTATTTCTGTTACACAAATCCTATTGATGAAGCGCTGCTTTGTCAATACGGGCGGACGGATAATTGCTACACTGCTACGTGTTATGCTACACTAGGTAACTGATTTTCCGCCCCGCTGACATTACCATAGGGGAGGTTCGCATTATGGATAAACGAATTCGCATAAAGGCAGGGTCGGTGGAAGCACTGGCGGAACTGAATGATACGGAGACCGCACAGGCGATCTGGGATGCCCTGCCCATCAAGGGACGCGCCAATACCTGGGGAGATGAAATATACTTCGGCATTCCCCTCAGCATTGCCCAGGAGAAAGGGCAGGACCTGGTGGAGGTCGGCGACCTGGGCTACTGGCCGCCGGGACAGGGGTTCTGCATCTTCTTTGGCCCCACACCGATGAGCGAAGGCGATAAACCCCGCCCGGCCAGCCCGGTTACCGTTTTCGGACAGGTCGTCGGTGATGCCACGGCCTTCAAACAGGTTGGCTCGGGCACCGAGGTGACCATCGATAAGGAAAGCTAACAACGGAATAGAACGCCGGGAGATGGCATCTTGAAGAGCGGCAATACTCGCTTTAAAGTGGTGTTACCGTTGGCTCCTGCGGGAGAATCGGAGAAGTACCCTCAGAAGTTCAGCGAACTGGGCGCAAAGTTCCTTGGCCAGCGCTGTGAAAACGATGACGAGTTCATCGCACTGGCCAGGGATGCCGATGTCATAATTACCGTTGGCAGCATTCGTCCCGTACCCCGTAAAATTATTGAGAACCTGGAGCAGTGCCGGCTCATCAGCAATACCCAGATCGGTTATGACAGTATCGATACTGCAGCGGCGGCGGAACGTGGTATTCTGGTGACCAACGTGCCCGACTACTGCGTGGGAGAGGTATCTGACCACGCCATGGCATTGATTCTGGCCTGTACCCGTAAAGTTATCCCGCTGGATAAATCCGTCAGGAAAGGGCAGTGGGGGCTTTCCGCAAGCGGCGTAGAAATCCAACAGCGCATATGGCCGACCATGACTCGACTGGAGGGCCAGACGCTCGGCCTGTTCGGCTTAGGCAGAGTAGCACGGGCGCTCGTTCCCAAGGCCAGAGGGTTCGGATTGCGCATCATCGCCCATGACCCGTATGTAGCTCCAGAGGTCGCCCGGCAGATGGACGTGGAAATGGTGGACTGGAAGCGTCTGCTGAACGAGTCCGACTTTATTTCCATACACGCCGCGTTGACCGAAGAGACCAGAAAAATCTTCAGTCATGACGCTTTCAGGGAAATGAAGGACACCGCCTGCCTTATCAATACTGCCCGCGGCGGTTTTGTTGACGAGGCGGCGCTTTTTCAGGCCCTTAAAGAAGGCAGGATTGCCATGGCGGCACTGGATGTTATGGACCCCGAACCACCCGACCCCAACAGCCCCCTGTTCACTCTGGAGAATTTCATCAGCACCTCCCATTCCGCCTTCTTTTCTCCGGACTCTGAGGCGGAACGCTGGCACCGTCCTGTTCTGGAGGTGGCGAGGGTAATGCGCGGCGAATGGCCCAAAGCCATCGTCAATCCTCAGGCCAAAGAGAAATACGTCTCCAGATGGGGAACAATGAAGGAGCCCGGCTAAAAAATCACCCGCGCTTGCCCCAGAGCAGTGCCGCGCAGGCCAGCGCTATGGTGACCAACACCACCGACACCCCCGTATAGGTGGCGTAGAAACCATATTGATCAAGGAGATAACCAATCAGCAGCGTTATCGCCGGGCCTCCCCGACTTCCCATATAGTAGATGCCGAGCACTGTGGAACGTTTCTGCGGTGACACATGGCTGATGATGTAGGCTTCCACCACCGGCATGCCGACATGCATCGCCGTACCCATGATGAGCAGTACAGCGTAGAAGCCTACGCCCAGAGATGCCAGATTCAAGAAATAAATGGCTGGCCCGGCAACGAGGCCGACGGCGATTATCACCGGTACCCTCCCAAAACGGTCCGATAGATAGCCACCCAGAGGCCCACCCCAGAGACCGCCGAAGAAGGCGATGGACAGCATAGCACCACCCCACTCTTCGCTGGTACCGAGCACATCAACTGCATAGAGTGGAACGAATTGGAGAGAGGAATATACCAGGACCATGCTGGCAATACCTAAAGCTATGAACGCTGACAGCCGGCGCAGGTCACGCGGTTCAGGTGGTCCTGTAGCCGAAGCGTCGGCTGCCTTCTTTCGAGCGGTATTGGTATACCCCATCCGCCCCAGGAACATGTAGAAGACTATCCCGAAGGCGATGGCAGGTATTGATATGGCAAGGAAAGTGCCACGCCACCCCAGGGCACTGGCGATACCGGCGGCAATCAATGGCGCCAGAAAGAAACTGCCCGTACCCCCAATCTGATGGATGCCCAGCGCTATGCCACGGCGCTCTGGCTTAACAGAAGCGGAGACCAGCGGTGATGCGGCGGGGTGGTAACCACCCCCCACCAGCCCCAGGATAACAAGGAAAAGCGCCAGGACAACGTAGTTCGGAGAGAGGCCAATCAACAGCCCGGCAAACGCCACTCCGGCAACGCCGACAGTGAGCATAATGCGTGGGCCAAGGCGGTCAGCCGCCCAGCCGGCGGGAAGCTGGCTGATGCCGTAGGCAATGTTATAGGCAAAAAGCAATCCGCCTATCTGAGTATAGGAGAGGGTAAAATCGTTACGGATAAAGGGCAGGAGAGGCGAAAGCAATGCCATCATCAGATGATGCCCAAAGTGAGCGACAACAAAGAGGGGCAACATTCCCGTCAGGAATGCTAAAGCTCCGCGTCTATTTATAACCGTATCCTTTCAAGGCGACCTCATGCCGAGCGTCGGTCGTAGCCAACTCTCCAACGGTGGCAATCAGAACAGAATTATACTCTTTTCCTGCTGCAATGACAAGAAAAACAACCGCCGCAGGCGGTAACGGTCATCTCTGGATAACCGGCCTGACCTTTTTCAGTATCAGGGTCAGCACTATGGCAATAAAGCTGGTAACTGCGGCGATGGTAAAAGCAAGCTGGTAACTCTGCGTCACATCAAAGATCTGACCGCCCACCCAGGCTCCGAGGGCGCCACCACTCGTGGCCCCGAAAACAATCACCCCGACCAAGGTAGCCACGGCGCGCAGACCGAAGAAACGCCCGACTAAGACCGGCATCTGCGGCACTTCACCGCCGTAAGCAAAGCCGAAGACAATGGCAAAAAGGTAGAACATCCACAGCTCCCGGGTAAAGATAAGAAAAGCAAGGGTGGACAGCATTATGATACAGCAGACCAGCAGGGCGTTATAGGCGCCTATGCGGTCGGAGGCGGCACCCATGAGCAGCCGGCCGACAAAGCTGCCGATACCAACGATACTGATGAAGGTGGCTGCAATCAGTGACGCAATCCCGATATCCGTAGCGTAGTTCACCAGGTGCACCATCACCATCTGCAGACAGAAATTGATTAGAAAATAGACGATAAAGAGCATCCAGAGCGGTTTATACCGTGCCGCCGCTTTCAAGGCGATGCCTTTTTCCCCAGCAGTCACTTCTTTCTGCCGTTCGTTATCTACTGCTGTAATTACTTCATCCTTCCCATAGGGACGAAGTCCTTTTTCAGCAGGGTCACGTCGCAGCATAAGCGCGCTTGGAATCATAATCGCCCAGGTCGCCGCGGCCAGAACCAGATATGCTGTTGACCAGCCGAAGGTAGTGATGAGGCGCTCAGAAACTGGCGCTATAATCAGGGTGCCCAGACCGGCACCGCTGGCGACAATGCCCAGAGCCAGTCCACGACGCTTGATAAACCAGCGGGCGGTGGTTGACGTGGTGGTGGTAAAACCAGCGCTCTCGCCTATACCAAAGATCAAGCCATAGGTCACATAAAACTGCCACAGCGTATTGACCTGACTGGTGAGCGCCAGCCCCACGCCAGCAATGAAGGCGCACGTTGCCATCACCCTGGCAGGTCCGAACCTATCAGCCAGCCACCCCACAGGGATGGCAAAGCCCCCATGGGAAATCATAAACAGGGAGTGCACACTAGAAGTGGCCGCACGGCTCCATCCAAAATCAGCAATTAGATGCTTGAAAAAGACACCGTAGCTGTAAATCAGCCCGACGTGCATCGACATGATAACGGTACTGGCAGCTACAATGACCCAACCGTAAAATAAGGTGCGTCTGGTAGCCTCAGGATTTTGGCGGTACTGATTGGCCGGTATCAGAAAAAATCCTCCTCATCATGGTGAACATCACGTCCCAACCCTAAAAGAATTCTACGCCATAGCCCCTAGATTTACAAAATGACATCGGCCGGAGTGCCTCACCGTTCTTTGCCAATTGTAAATCAACAATGTAAAATATGTGAGGTATCGAGGATATAGCAATTAGCGTTAGGAGGTCATTATACAGTGATGGGTACGCCAAACAATAACCCTCTGAAAATCACCGATCTAACCTTGCGTGACGGGCATCAGTCGAACCTGGCCACCCGCATGCGAACCGAAGACATGCTGCCTATTGCCGAAGAGATGAACAAGGCCGGGTTTTACTCCATGGAGGTCTGGGGGGGCGCTACGTTCGACGTAGCCTGCCGCTTCCTGAACGAAGACCCGTGGGATAGACCGCGTGCCCTGAAAAAGTTAATGCCGGACACTCCCCTGCAGATGCTCCTTCGCGGGCAGAACTTGGTCGGCTACCGCAATTACGCCGATGACCTTGTAATAGCTTTTGTGCATCACGCCGCGGAATGTGGCATTGACATTTTCCGTATCTTTGATGCCCTCAATGATGAGCGTAACCTGGAGACCTCCTGCAAAGCCGTGAAGGAATGCGGCAAACATGCCCAGCTTTCCATCTGCTACTCCCTCACCGAGCCCAAAATGGGCGGACCGGTATTCACCCTCGATTATTTTCTGGGTAAGGCGCGTATCCTGGAGGACATGGGCGCCGACAGCATCTGCATCAAGGACATGGCGGGACTTATTGCCCCCGATGACGCTTATACACTCGTCTCTGCCCTGAAGAAAACGGTCAAGTTGCCCATTCACCTTCACACTCATTACACCAGTGGCATGGGGTCAATGTCCCTCCTCAAGGCAGCGGAAGCGGGGGTGGACATGATTGACACCTGCGTGGCACCTTTCGCCCTGCGCACCTCGCACCCGGCGGTGGAACCGCTCATTGCTGCCCTGCGGGGTACGCCACGCGACCCCGGCCTGGACCTGGCGCAAATGCTGAAAATTGGCGACTACATCGAGTCCGTCGCGCCGAAATATCGCGACTTCCTGAACACCACACGTATGTCGGTCATTGACACGAATGTCCTGGTGCATCAGACTCCCGGCGGCATGATTTCCAATCTGGTGTCGCAGCTCAGACAGTCCAATGCCCTGGACCGCCTTGACGAGGTATACGCAGAAGTGCCCAAGGTCAGAAAGGAACTCGGTTACCCGCCGCTGGTCACCCCGACCAGCCAGATTGTCGGGGTACAGGCAGTCCAGAACGTTCTTGCCGGCCGCTACAAGCTGGTCTCAACGCAGGTGATGGACTACTGTTACGGGCTTTACGGCAAACCACCGGCGCCGATAGACCCCGAGGTGCAGAAAATGGTCCTCAAATTCTACAAGAAAGGTCAGGAACCAATCACCTGTCGTCCGGCGGACCTCATCGAGCCCGAGCTTGACGCTGCCAGAGAGCTGGTCAAAGACATCACCGATGACATCGGTGATGTAATCACGGCAGCTATCTACCCGATAACCGGACTGCGTTTCCTGAAGTGGAAGTACGGTCTTGAAGAACCGCCCGCCGAGGTCAAGGCCAAGACCCTGGAAGACGTGAAGCGGGAAGACGAGCTTATCGCCAAGGCCAAGGCTGGCCAGCTCGTCGAGAAGGCATAACCGCGCCATCAGCCCTAATTGACAGGCCTCAGTCCTGCCACAGACACTTTGGGGTTACCTTATAGTATCCATTCTGGCAGGGCGCGCCCTCGGTCAGGTAAAAGGCCCTCGCCGTCAGGTCCATTATGGCAGAAGATAGCGTGGCCAGATGCCGCGGCTCCTCTTCTCTATTATCAACATGTCGGCAGATGGAATTGGGATAGCTGAAGTGGTCGCGGAACACGCGCTGAAAGCTGCCAACATCGATATTGCCACACTCCTCTTCGATAAGGTGCCGTGCCCTATGAGCACGAAACAGAGTATCGGGAGCGATTGCCTTGAAGATGTCGACCATATCGGGGCGATTAATAAGGGCGATAAAATGATTGCTGTGTGTGAGGATGCCGCCATCCGGATGCAGGAAGCCGACGTCTAACGGCGATACCTCCAGGTCTATCGCCTCACCATCGCGGTGGACAATGAGGAAATTAAATGATACCGTCACTTTGGCATTCAAAACGGCCTTTATCGCCCGGCTGAGGCTGTCGGCATTGAGGACACTGCGCGCCACCACAAACAGCGGTGTGGTCGCTTCAAATTTATCCCGACTTGATACCAGGGCATTAATACAAATCCCTAATCCGGCTGAATTCATGCTCTTATGGACAAGCACTCCAGCTTCAGTATGGGTTACGATGTTTGGCTTTCCATCCTGCTCTATTTCCAGGATAACGCTCAGTCCCTGGAACCTCTCCTTGTAGTCCCAGTTCTGCCCCAGAATGGTGTGGCCGTTTTTGGTCACCGCGGGCATGGCGGCTATCGCGGTGCAGCCACCGCCTGCTCCCACCACCGCGCTCTGGGCGAATGTCATCTCGTACCGGGCGTTCAGCGCCACTATTTCTTCAACGGACAGGTCTGCTCCCTGGGCAATTCCCTGTATTTCCTCCAGTATCTCGGCGTCATATTCGCCAATAACAGGGACCAGACTGGAACAATGCTTCAGCACTTCAGGGCGCCTGGCACCCCATAGCGAACCCCACAGGTCAAAGTACAGCTCCAGATTTTTCCGTATCAGGCCTTTCACCTGAGAACCGTACTGCTTACCCCGTTCAAAGGGTTTCCCTTTTACTGAAATAACCGGTACTTGTGGTTTCATTAAAGCCTCCTTCTGGCCAGCGACCTCAGTAAAGTCGCACTATTACCAGTCTAATTTTATCAGTACAAATCCGTCAAGCGAAACGTTCAAGGGCTATTTTCTTCTTGCCTGTTCGGTGTATAATGGGGCAACAGGATAGTGACAAGTGAGGTCGTAGCGATGCTGAAAAAGGTTATCATCGCCGTCATTTTGCTTACCCTTCTCATTCCCTTTTCCGGCTGTGAGGAAATATCCGATTTAACTCAGGGAGTCTCCACATCCACATCACAGGCCAATCTTAAAATAGAGAAGTCAGTTGAGCTTGGCTCCGCCTGGCAGATGAAGCAGATAAGTTTCAGGGTGGACGCCGGACAGAAAGTGGAAATACTGCTCAAGCTTGCTGATGGTGATAAAGCGGACGGTTTTTTCTATCTGGAACGGGGCGATACCGTCGATTTCCGCATCACCGGTAAGTCGCAGTTGTATCGCTCTGCAGAGGGCGATAGATTTTCCTTCAGCGCCAGTCAAGCGCAGGGCGATACCTATACTTTGCTGTTCCGCAACACCGCTGATGAGGATGAAGGCCAGTTGATTACCGTTTTCCTGGAGGTTATTTATCCACTCAAGGGTGAAATCTACGTGCCGGTGGAGGATTAATTTTTTAAAGCATCATGCGCTTCACAACTGGAAATGCATGACTGGAGTTGAGCAGCTATGGAATGGCAGGCATTACTTATTGATGGCTACGGCAGGATTCTGGAAGTGTTGGAGAGGGCGTTGCGGGGAATGACCCCTGAGAACCTGGGCCAGCAGCCCAAACCCGACTGCAACAGCATGGGCTGGCTTGCCTGGCATCTGACCCGGGTGCAGGACGGCCATATTGCCGACCTGATGGAAGAGGCGCAGCTCTGGATAAGCGAAGGATGGCATGCCAGGTTCAATCGACCACCCGAGCCTGGGGACGTCGGTTTCGGGCACAGCCCGGAACAGGTGGCAGCTTTCAAGTCACCCGATGCTAAGATATTGCTGGATTACCACCGTGCCGTGCTGGAGCGGACCAAACGCTACATCCATTCGCTTTCGGCAGGCGACCTTGACCGGGAACTCGACGAGCCATGGTATCAGCCGCTTCCCACGATAGGTGTACGCCTTATCAGCGTTCTCGCCGATAACCTTCAGCACGCTGGCCAGATAGCTTATGTTCGAGGCCTCCTGAAAGGAAAGGGCTGGCTGGGATATTAGACAACCGCCTTCACAAGATGCTGTACTTTTGTTAAAGTTTTCTATTGTACGAAATGAAATATTCACTGGGAATAGATGTCGGCTCGGTTAACGTCAAACTCTGCCTTATCGATGACGGTAACCGCATCGTTCAGCTTGACAGCGAAAAAATAGCCACCAATCCCAAGGCAGCCATCAACGCGCTGCTTTCAAGGCTCGGGCAGGTGGTGCCGCTGGACGGTATTGGCAGCGCTGGCGTTTCCGGTTCAGGTAGAGGTGCTATCCCGGCAGAATTCAACTGGACGGAATACAGCAGCTCGCTGGCAATCGCATCCGGGCTGCTCAATTTATACCCCGAGACAAAGACCATAATCCAGATTGGCGGTCAAACTTCCCTGGTCATCGTCCTGGAAGACGGGTTGAAAAAACCGTGGAAGGTCACCTCAAACCCGCTCTGCGCTGCAGGAACGGGGAGATTTCTTGAGCAGCAGGCATACCGCCTCGGCATAAGCCTTGAGGATTTCTCCCGCCTCGCCCTCAAATGCCGGGACAAGCCGCCACGAATCGCCGCACGATGCAGCGTTTTTGCCAAAAGCGACCTCATCCACCTGCAGCAGAAGGGTGTTTCCATGGAGGCAATGCTCTATGCCCTCTGCGAGAGCATTGCCCGGATGGTCGCTTCCCTGAAGAAAGGTACTTTTGAAGAGCCAATTTGTTTCATAGGCGGCGTCGCGGCCAATAGCGCCATCGTCAGGGCACTCAACGAGGTGCTCTCAGCGAGAAATGGTCATGAGGTACAGGTCATTGTGCCGGAGGATTACCGGTATGTTGAAGCTCTCGGCACAGCTTTGCTTTCAAAGGAAAAAAGTTCCAGGGTCTGCCTGCTCCCCGAATCCGATGTGCGCCAGGACTATTTCGAAATGCCCCGACTTGAGAAAGTGTCTCTTCCAGGGAACGGGGCAAGCCTGAAAATCACCGAGCCCTGCCTCGGTTACCTCGGCGTCGATGTCGGCTCCACGAGCACCAAGGCAGTTATTATCGACAAGTCAGGCACTGAGATGCTGGCCAAAAACTACCTCATGACCGCCGGCCGTCCCATTGATGCGGTGAAGCAGGTGTTCAGTAACCTGCTTCTGGATGGTGCCGCCAAGGTCAGAATTGCCGGCGTGGGAGTTACCGGCTCAGGCAGGTATTTGGTCGGCAGTTTCATCGGGGCCGACCTCATCAAGAACGAAATCACCGCGCAGACAAGGGCTGCCGTTGAGATAGACCCGGAGGCCGACATCATCGAGATTGGCGGGCAGGATTCAAAGCTCGTCATCAAACGTAATGGCGTGGTTGTTGACTACCAGATGAACAAGGCATGCGCCGCCGGCACCGGGAGCTTCATCGACGAGCTGGCCGAAATGCTCGGCATCTCCGTGCACAATGGCGAGTTCGCCAACCTGTCCTTCAACGCCCCGCATACCATTGACCTGGGGACAAGGTGTGCCGCTTTCATGGGACAGGCCGTCGCCTCTACCCAGCAGGAAGGGGTGCCCCTTGAAGTAATCACCGCCAGCCTGGCCAATTCCATCGCCAAGAACTACCTTTCCAAAGTGGTGGGCCATCGTAAACTCGGGGATAAGGTTATCCTTACCGGCGCCGTCTTTTATAACCAGGCGGTGGTATCTGCCTTCCAGCAGCAGCTTGAGGATAAAACGCTGACCGTGGCCGAGCACCGCGAAGTGAGCGGTGCCATTGGCGCCGCCCTGCTCGCCAGGGAGTCAATGAATGGCCAGAAATCAGCATTCAAGGGATTCGGGCGGGTCGTAAAGAGCGAGTGTACACTTTCCACCTTCCTCTGCCAGGGATGCGATAACAACTGCACCATCACCCGAATGCATCTTCCCGGTGAGAAAGCTACCTTCTACGGCAGCCGCTGCGACCGCTATGACAGCACCATCAGCCAGGGTCGTCAGAAGACGTTCTTTGACGAGCGTGAGAAATTGCTCTTCCGCGATTATAAGGAAGGCGCAGGCTCCGGTCCCATCGTGGGCATCCCACGCGCCCTTCTGGCGTATGATTATGCACCACTGCTCATCGGTTTCCTGAATGCGCTTGATGCCCGGGTTGTTATGTCAACCCAGACGACCAAGGAAATCACAGAGCAGTCCGTTGAGCTAAGCTATACTGACAGCTGTTTCCCGCTTAAATTACTCCATGGACACATCGCTGCCATAGAGGACAAGGTTGATTACATTCTCTACCCCTGCTTCCTGCGTCTGGGCGATAAAGAAGGTGCCGAGAACCAGAAGTACGCCTGTCCGCTCATCCAGGCATCGCCGTTCATCGTGCGCCACGTGCTCAACCTCGGCGAACGCCTGCTGACACCGATTATCGATTTCAGCCAGGGCGACGAGGAGACGGTGAAGAATCTTATCGATGTGGCAGCGAAGCTGGGTTTCAGCCGTAAAAAGGGCCAGGAAGCCGCCCTTGCCGGCATTGAAGCGCAGGGTAAGTTCAAAAGCGATTGCCTGTCACTGGGTAAGAAATTATTGCAACAACTACGCAACAGCCGCCAGCTCGGCGTGGTGCTTTTCTCCCGTTCCTACATGTCGCAGGACTCGGGTGCCAACCTGGGGATAGCCGAAAAGCTGGCCCAGCTTGGCGTGGTGCCGATACCGCTGGATTTCCTGCCGCTGGAATCCGTCGACCCCAAGGAATACTCGGACCGCCCCTACTGGCACTACGAGAGCAAGTTCATCGCCGGCGGCGCCATGACGGTCGAAGACCCCCAACTCTACGGTCTGGCCCTCACCAACTTTGGCTGCGGCCCCAACTCCTTTATGCTCAAGATGCTGGCCGACATCATGGGCGGAAAGCCGCTCGGCGAACTGGAAATCGACGAGCATGCTGCCGAGGCGGGCATTGTTACCCGCCTTGAAGCATACGTGGATACGATAGCAAGCTATGCCCGGTCTACAAAGCACATTCCAGAGACAGGCAGGTACATTTACCGCGGTGCCTCCGCGATTATCAATCCGGAGAAGACGTTGCTTCTCCCCAGAATGTGCCCCCACGCCGATGTCATCGCGGAGGCCATCAATGTTTGCGGGGCACGGGCAATGGTGCTCCCTGAATCCGACGAACGCACTCTTCTCCTCAGCAATCAGGTTACCTCGGGAACGGAATGCCTCCCCTACCGTGTCACATTGGGCGACTTTATGAAGTTCTGCTATGACTGCGGCGATAATCTCAAGAATTACGAGGGCTTTATGGCCGGTGCATATGGGCCATGTCGGCTCGGTAAATATGTCGTCGAGCAGGGCCGGATATTGAAAGAATTCGGTTTTGACCTGCCGATGATAACCTCGGTTTCCAATAATGCCTACCGTGACCTGAACCTTGCACCTGGCTTTACCCGCCTTGCCTGGAACGGAATTGTGGCTGTGGACGGGCTACAAAGACTCCTCTGGCGTACCCGCCCCTATGAAAGAGAGAAAGGGTCAGCCGAAGTCTTGTTCGATGAATTTCTGAAACGGATTGCACAGCGAGTCCGCCGCAGGGAGCCGTTCTACGATGTCCTGCAGCAGGCAACCGCCGCCTTTAAGTCTATCATCGACCCGGACCTGCCGCCGCGTCCGCTCGTCGGCATAAACGGCGAGATATACCTGCGCTCCAACTGTTTCAGCAACCGCGACCTGGTTAAAGCGTGTGAAGAGGCCGGTCTTGAAGTTATCGTTTCCCCCGTTGGCGAGTGGATGAAGTATACTGCCCACCGCAACCTCGAAGATGCGGTGAAAGACCGGAATTTTAGAAAAGTAATCTCCAGCTACCTGAAGAAACTGGTTCAGGAACGCGATGAGCACAAGGTCTCCAGCCACTACCGCGAGCTACTCGATGGCAGAGAACCGTCTACAGCAGCCATGCTGGCCAAGTCTGACCTGTATCTATCGCCGCGTTGTGGCAGCGAGGCTGTCCTCAGCATCGGCAGCGGTGTGGAATGGATGGAGTCGCCAGTATTCGCCGGGGTAATCTCGGTAATGCCCCACGGCTGTATGCCCGGCGGCATCGTGGCCGCTATGGCGGAGAAATTCTGCGCTGTTTACCAGAAACCCTGGATAAGCCTCACCTATGACGGTTTCCTTGAAACGAACAACGCCGCCAGAATCAGCAATTTTGCCGAGCAGCTCAGATTCTGCCGACAGGAAGCCAAAACTATCTAGTATGAACGCGCAGTGGCATAACCTCTCCCCCAGTGAAGCTCTTGAGGCACTTGGTTCTCGACGTTCCGGACTCGATTTTACCGAGGCCAGGTCCCGCCTGCTGCAGTATGGCCCTAATGAGCTGAAGGGCAAGAAGAAGACCCCGCCGGTAATAGTATTCCTGAGGCAGTTTCTCAGTCCTCTCATTTACGTTCTGATGGTCGCCGCCATCATTTCCCTCATCGTCGAGCATTTCATTGACGCCGGAGTTATTCTCGGCGTACTGGTGCTAAATGCCGCCATCGGCTTCATACAGGAGGCGCGCGCCGAAAAAGCAATGGAGGCGCTCATCCAGATGGCGGCGCCCAGGGCCCGCATCAGGCGTGATGGTAATATCAGGTTGATTTCCGCCCGAGAAGTTGTTCCCGGCGATATGGTGCTGCTGGAAACAGGCGACCGCGTCCCGGCCGACGCCAGACTCATTGAGGTATCCAATTTAAAGGTCAATGAAGCCATGCTCACCGGCGAATCCATGCCGGTAGATAAAAGCACCGATGCCATCCGCGAGGATGTACCCATGGCCGAGAGAAAGAACATGGTACACATGGGCACCATCGTCAATTACGGTCGGGCCACGGCCATGGCCGTCAGAACCGGCATGGCAACTGATATCGGTCAGATCGCCACCGCCATCCAGGAAATCAAGCCGGAGAAGACACCCCTCCAGAAAAACATAAGCAAGGTTAGTCGGTACATAGTTGTTCTCTTCCTCGGCATATGTGCCCTGCTGGTGGCGGTCGGTTTGCTCAAGGGACTGGACCGGCTGGAGATCTTCCTGCTGGCCGTGGCGGCAGCCGTTTCCGCCATACCGGAGGGCTTGCCCACCGTGGTGACCGTGGTGCTGGCGGTGGGCATGCGTATAATGGCCCGACGCAACGCCATCATCCGCAAACTGGTGGCCGTGGAGACTCTCGGCTCGGCCACCGTCATCTGCTCCGATAAAACCGGAACACTGACGCTGAACGAGATGACCGTGCAACGTCTGTATGCGGACGGCCAGTGGATTGAAATAACCGGCGAAGGCTACATTCCACATGGGGAATTCCGCCGCGATGGGCAGCTGATTGACCCGCAAAACGAGCCTGTAATCAACTTAATACTGCGTATAGGCGCGCTCTGCAACGACTCCTTCCTGACCAGACGGGATAATGATGAGTGCTGTGATATCTACGGCGACCCAACGGAGGGGGCATTGCTCGTTGCTGCGACCAAAGCGGGAATGAACAAGGAAAAACTGGAAAAAGCCTTCCCCCGCCTTGACGAAATCCCGTTTCAGAGTGAAAAGCAGTATATGGCCACTCTTCACCCGCGCGACGGTGGCCGGGTGGTCTATGTCAAGGGCTCGGTGGAAAAGATGCTGGCGCTCAGCAAGTATAGATTCAAAGGAGGCCAGGTTGTCCCCCTCACCGAAAAGGACGCCGATGTCATCATGCAGGCCAATACGGATATGGCCAGTCAGGCGTTAAGGGTTATTGCCGCCGCCTATGTCGAACTCCCGAGCGAGCTGGAGGATTTAAAGGACGAAAATATCAGAGGCAACCTGGTGTTTGTCGGCCTGGCGGGCATGGCTGACCTGCCTCGAGAGGAGGCAAAGGAAGCAGTACGGCTGTGCAAGCAGGCGGGCATCAGGGTGGTGATGATAACCGGCGACCATAAAGTCACCGCGGAATCAATCGCCCGTCAACTGGAACTGCCGCCAGGGAAAACGGTGACCGGCCTGGAGCTCCACCAGATGAGTGATGAAGAACTATATACCCAGGTGGAAGATGTTTCCGTTTTTGCCCGCATTGAGCCGCTGCACAAGCTCAGAATTGTAAACGCATTGAAGAGCCACGGCCACGTGGTTGCCATGACCGGCGACGGCGTCAATGATGCGCCGGCGTTGAAAACAGCCAATATCGGCATTGCCATGGGCATCACCGGCACAGATGTTGCCAAGGAAAGCTCGGACATGATACTGGCCGATGACAATTTCGCATCGGTGGTCGCTGCAGTGGAGGAAGGTAGAGCCATTTTCAACCGGCTGCGCAACGTCCTCTTTTTCCTGCTGAGCACCAACCTGGGAGAGCTCCTCGCCCTTTCTCTGGCACTCCTTTTCGTGGGCAAGGCACCTCTCCTGGCGGTTCAGATTATCTGGGTGAACCTGGTCACGGATACCACGGCGGCGGTGCCCCTTGGACTGGAACCAAAGGTCGGTGATGAACTTAGACAGCCACCCCGCCATCCCGGAGTGGGGATAATCTTCCCCGGTCTGCTCCTCCGCATCATCTTCATGGCTACATTCATGGGCGTGGGTGTATTTCTCGTTTTCCGCTGGGCGGAGCCCAGAATGAGCATAGAAGAAGCGCGCACCATTACCTTCTGCACCATAGTTGCTTTCGAGTGGTTCCGCGCCTTTAATGCGCGCTCCGATGTGTATACCATCTTCCGACTGGGCATCCTCCGCAACCGCTGGCTCCTCATGTCAATTGCCGGCGCCATAGTCCTCCAGTTAATCGTTGTCTACGCGCCATTCATGCAGGTAGCCTTCAGCACGGTACCGCTGACTGCGGATAAATGGGGGATAGTGCTCCTCGCCGGAGGCTCCCTGTTTGTCATCGAGGAAACCAGGAAAACACTGTTCCCCGGGCTCTTCAGTCTGGGCAGGTGGCGTCCATTGAAAAAAGCTAACGCTTGATGATAAACAGAACAGGGGGAGACCTGTCGCCAGTTCCTCGTCGAATTCCGGGCTGCTGAACCAGCAATCGTGGAAATCTACTCGAGCGTGATTTTACCTTCTTTGAGGAGCTTCTGATAACAGGACCTTAGCTCGCTGGCTGTATCCTCCGGCAGGGCAGTGCTGATGTAAATGCCGGAGCCCATTTCAAAGCCAGCGATGGTGGTAAGCCGGGGGATAATACGGATATGCCAGTGGTAATACGGGTCTTCCTCATCCTCGGTCAGCGTACTGTCGACCATCAGGTTGAAGGCGGGATTGTCCAGCGACTCATACAGACAGAGGAGAACGTTTTTCAGCGCTTTGGCTAACTGGTTCAGGTATGTGTCCGGGAAGAGGCCAAAGGAAGCACAGTGCTCTTTGGGCATAATCCATGTCTCATAGGGAGCATGTGAGGCATAAGGCTGAAAGACCACGAACTGTTCGGTCTTGACCACGACTCTCTGACCTTTATCCAGTTCCCCCGCCAGTAAATCGCAGTACAGACACCTGCCCCGGTCGATATAATACTCGTGGGCAATATCGAACTGATGGTGGTAAGAAGGCGCCACGATGGGCGTGGCCACTATCTGCGAGTGCGGATGTATGAGCGAGGTGCCCGATGCCCAGCCATGATTCTTGAAGATGGTTATGAATTTCAGGTATTTTTCCTTTTTCAACGCGTTATACCGCTCCTGGTAGGCGATAAGCACCTTCTCCACCTGCTCGTAACTCATCAACGCCATGGGCGTGTTGTGCGATGGCGTTTCGATGATGACCTCATGTGCCCCGATGCCATCCATTTTACGGAATAACCGCGCTTCCTCCACGATGTCTCCATTTTCACCCGGCGTTAGCGCGGCAAATCGATTGGGCACCACCCTCACTTCCCAAGGAGTCCCATGGTCCGATAGAGGAAGCCGAAAAACTTCCGGAGGTGTTAGTTCTTCATTGCCCGGGCAGAAGGGGCAGGAGGAATCCCAGCTTGGCAATTCATCGGCGGGTCTGGCGCGGTGTTTTTGCTGAGGGCGCTTGGCCCTTTCCGGCGCCAGTATCACCCAGAACTTGGTGGTGGGGTCCTGTCTGAGCTCTGACATCCTGTTAGCCTCTTTCCTGAATATCCGGATTATTTACGATGGTGATTTTATTCCTTACGGGAAGGACGGTGCCGTTTTGGTCTTATCGTTTCACCGCTCTGGACAATTAAACTGCGGAAGTCCCTCTCGGTAACATTACCGGCAATGGCGCAATTACGACCTATCTTTACGCCCTCCGGAATTTTGGCTCCCTTTCCCACGACGGTGAGGCCAGTGTTAAGTATGGTCGGTTCCTCACGGTTGACCTGGAAATCATTGCCGGTGCCCACGTGACTTCCCGCTTCAATGATAACCCCTTTATCGAGGATGGAATAATCAATTACGCTTTCCCGGCCGATCACCGCGTCATTCATAATCACCGAGTATTTAATCACAGCATTGGCTGCCACTCTGACTCCGGGAGAAAGAATTGAATTCTCCACCCGGCCTTCAATGATGCAGCCATGCGATACCATGCTATTGACCACGTCACCGCGGTGGGTAATGACTGTCGGCGACCTGGGCTCATCTTCCTTGGTGCGAATCGGCCAGTCGGCGCTGAAACTGATTGATGGTGGCGAGTCGAGCAATCGCATATTGGCTTCCCAGTAGCTTCGGATGGTACCGACATCCCGCCAGTATCCTTCAAAGTTATAGCTATAAAGCCGGCAGTTGCCGACCAGCTGCGGAAAGATATCCCGGCCAAAATCGCGTTTGGAGGAACGACGCTGTGCATCATCCTCCAGTACCTGGTGCAGCAGCTCCCTCTGGAACACATACACGCCCATGGAAACAAGGTCGCTCTTCGGTTCTTTTACCTTTTCCTGGAAGCCGGTAACCTGCTGATTCTCGTCAACGGTTACCGTGCCAAAATGTATCAGCTCATCTCTCGGCAGACGGGTGGCCGCAAGGGTGGCATCCGCCTGGTTTTTACGATGGAAATCAATCATATCGTTGTAGTCCATCTTATAGATATGGTCTCCGCTCAGTACCACCACCAGTTCTGCATCCTGCTCCTCAATGAACTGCCAGTTCTGATAGACGGCATCCGCCGTACCTTTATACCAGTCCCGGCCTTCCTCGCGCGCCAGGTAGGGGTGCAGGAGCTGTATTCTGCCATCGGGACGGGCAAATCCCCAGGGCACGCCGATGCCGATATGGTCCGTCAGTGAGCGGGGTTGATATTGGGTAAGTATGGCTACATTGTAGATGCCGGAATTGACGCAGTTGCTCAAGGTGAAGTCTATAATGCGGTATTTGCCGGCAAAAGGGATTGCCGGTTTCGTCCTCTCCCCCGCCAGTATTCCCAGCCGCTCTCCCGTACCACCTGCCAGAATAATAGCCACGACTCCTTCCATCGTAATCACTACCTCCCCTGTGCTGTTTTGGGTAGCTTTCTACCCGGTTACCCGCAAATGCACATTACGGGTGACTACTCGGTTCGTCGGGCTGTGCGTAGTGGAAACGCCGTTTCCCCTATTATATCTGTTTGTGCCAATATGTCAAATACCTTTCGATTGGAGAAGGATTTGTGATAAAGTAATAACGGAGGTTGAAGAGGATAGACAATTATGCCTACTCTGCGGGCTTTTATCACCAATATGTCAGCGCCAATGCCCTTTCCCCGGAAGGTCTACCTTCTATTTCGGAATAACTTTATCAAAATCATAAGAAGACAGAGCTGCTGCGGGCATCCCGGCGAGCCAGGTTGCTGAGAAAGCAAGGACCCAACTCCCGGTGCGGGAGGAAAAAAGGAGGTTTGAGACATGGCGGTAGAGAAAATTGGTGAGAAATATCGCTGCAATATATGCGGCAACGAAGTGGTGGTGACGGCAGTCGGCGGCGGTACCCTGGTCTGCTGCGGCGAGGATATGGAAAAATTGAGTAACCGGACAGTCAGTCAAGAGACCTTGCCACCTGATGGGTAAGGTGGCCCAAGGATAGAATTGTCCGCTGCTTTGAGGGAATATATTGTATTACTTCGCCTATGGCTCTAATCTCAACCAGAAGCAGATGAAAGAGCGGTGTCCGGACAGTAAACCGCTTTTCACCTCTGTCCTGCCCAATTATAAGCTCGTCTTTGTTGGTTGGTCACGACAGTGGCGGGGAGGTGTTGCCAGCATCAAGTCGTTTCGGGGGGAGCGGGTGCGAGGAGCTATCTACGAGGTTACGGAAGCCTGCCTGCAAAGACTTGACCGCTATGAAAGCGGCTACAATCGACTGAAAGTCACCGTGGTCGGTGAGGACGATGAGCCCATCGGGGCTATAACCTATGCTAAGGCAGGTCGACTGGAGGATGCAACGCCCTCAAAGGAATATCTGGCGATAATCCAACAGGGCCTGCGTGACTGGCGGCTGTTTTAAATTTGAGACACACAGACAGGAATCGGGCGTGATTATAACGATTTATTGAAAGAGGCCTAATGAGCACGACGGTGCTTCTTGTCCGCCACGGACAGACGGAATCGAATATCACCGGTTACTTCATGGGCTGGTCCAATGAGGATATCAGCGAACTGGGATATGCTCAGGCGCACAGTATATCCTCGCGTCTGGCCAAATTCCCGATTGCTTCCATATATACCAGCCCTTTAAAAAGAACCATGAATACGGCACGCATTCTGGCCAAACCGCATAAACTGGAACCGGAAGTAATGGATGACCTTATTGAGATAGGGCTCGGCGACTGGCAGGGATTGCACCGGGACGAAATCAGCCAGAAATGGCCGGAAATCTGGAAGCAGTCCAGAATTGACCCTTCAGACATTGCCCTGCCCAACGGTGAAAGTTTCCAGCAGGTAACCGAGCGGGCGGTACGTGCCTTCAACCGGATAGTAGCGGACAACACGGACCGGCAGGCTTTGGCGGTAACGCATGATGTGGTTATTCGGGTGCTGGTGGCACATGTTCTTGGCGCATCCAACAGCATTTACCGGCGCCTGGAAATCAATAACGCCTCACTCAGCATCATCAGAGCAGAAGATGACAGAATAAGACTTGTTACCCTCAATGATACCGCGCACCTTGACGGCATAGGATGATGGAAAGAACAGCTCTTATCAGTGTCAATGACCTCAACATTGACGTCGCCCTTCGGCAGGCTGCCCTCGGCGACAGGGTTCTTGACCTGACGCCGAAGGGATTTGACCTGCTCCTTTTCCTGGCCATGAACCGGGGGCTGGTATTCAATCGGAAACAGCTTCTGGAAAAAGTCTGGGGTTATGACTATGCCGGAGACACGCGCACCGTTGATGTCCATATCAGGTGGCTCAGAAAAAAGATTGAGGCTGACCCTGGAAAGCCAAAGCGCATCCTCACTGTCCGGAGCGTTGGCTACAAGCTAGAGGGATAAGATGCTTTTAAATACTGGTTGGCGGATTATTCTGCTTTTATTCCTGCTCGTTCTCGCCGTTACCGGCTGTGCTCCGCAAGAATCGGAACCATCAGGGTCAGAGCTATCTGGCTCATTCAAGATTATCGGGTCAAATACAGTAACCCCACTGACCGCCCTCTGGGCGGAAGAGTTCATGAAAATGAACCCCAAGGTTAATATTGCCGTGAGTGGCCCTGGCTCCGGCGTTGGCATCGCGTCTCTTATCAACGGCACCACCGATATTGCTCAAGCTTCCCGCGAGATGAAGGCAAAAGAATATGAGCAGGCTACAAATCAGGGAGTGAACCCCTATGAAATTCAGGTAGCCACGGACGCCCTTTCTGTGATTGTACACCCATCCAACCCCATATCCGAACTCACCATCTCACAGCTTTCCGCCATCTTCACCAATGAAATAACCAACTGGAAGGAAGTCGGCGGCAGCGATGCCCCTATCGTGGCTATCTCCCGCGATACCAACTCCGGTACCCATGTTTTCTTCAAAGAGCACGTGGTCCAGATGAAGGGGCTGGACACCGAGAACAAAGAACTCGAGTACGGCCAGAAAGTGCTCTTTCTGCCATCCACGGAAGGGGGAGTAACCGAGGTTGTCAATAACCCGAATGCCGTCTTCTATCCCGGACTGGGCTATCTAACCGACGAGGTCAAACCTCTGGCGATAAAGAAGACCGCAGATGACCCGGGAGTTCTGCCCAGCGTGGCGACGGCGCTGGATGGCACCTATCCCGTTGCCCGCCCCCTCCTCTACTATACCAACGGCGAGCCTGCCGGTGTTATTAAAGAATTCGTTGATTACTGCCTCTCACCGGATGGCCAAGCAAAGGCAATCGAAGTTGGCTATGTGCCTCTGCAATAATATATAATAAAATAGCCCGATATCCCCGGGGAAAAAGCGGAAAGGAATATACTACCCCCATGCTGCAGCGGGGTGCTTCATCAGCCACCGCCCATGCTGGACTCGCCATGAGTCTCAAGCGGCGGTGGCGTTTCCGTGAAAAAGCCATAGAAAGCTTCATCTTTCTAAACGGCCTGCTGGCCGTCATTATCCTTCTGGGTGTTCTTTTTCTTTTACTGCGTGAGGGTCTGCCCGCATTTGCCTATACCTCCCCTCTGAAATTTTTCTTCGGTACACAATGGTATCCGGTCTCCGAGCCGCCAACCTTCGGCATGCTTTCCTTCTTCGCGGCCACGCTCTGGGTTACTTTGATATCAACCGCCGTTGCAGTACCCATCGGAGTTGGCTGCGCGGCTTACCTTGCCGAAGTAGCCCCTTCCCGCGTCAGGGAGACGGTTAAACCCGTTGTCGAGCTGCTGGCCGGAATCCCCTCCGTGGTCATGGGATTCATCGGCCTCATGCTCCTATCGCCACTCGTCCAGAGCGCTTTCAACCTCAATACCGGTTTGAGCGGCCTCACCGCCGCCATCATGCTGTCGATGATGAGCCTGCCCATTATTGTCAGCGTCTCCGAGGATGCGCTGCGGGCAGTACCGAATGAGTTCAGGGAGGCGTCTTACGCACTTGGGGCCACAAAATGGGAAACCATCCGTCATGTCTGCATTCCCGGAGCACTTTCCGGCATTACCGCGGCCATTATGCTCGGGGTGGGCCGCGCCATCGGCGAGACCATGACCGTCCTGATGGTCGCCGGCGGTGCTTTAGCAGTACCGTTATCACCCACCGAGCCAATGATGCCGATGACGGCGGCGATTGCCTCCGGGATTGGCAATGCCGTCCGCGGCGGGCTGCAGTATCAGGCACTCTTCGCCATCGGCCTGATTCTTTTTCTCATGACGCTGTCCGTGAACCTGATTGCCGACCGTGTGCTTGAGCGCCAGAAACAGAAGTTTGCGAGGTAGTCGAGATATGGCAGTTCAGGCCATAACCAAAAAAGAATTAACGCAACGCACCGCCTTTAGCCTGCTGGTACTGGCGACGGCCATTGTGGCCATTCCGGTGCTTTTCATCATCATTTACATTGTTGTCAACGGTGCCGGCGCCATTAGCTGGGAATTCCTGACCCAACCGCCTTCGCAGGCGGGCAAGGCGGGGGGCATTTTCCCGGCCATCGTGGGCACTTTCTACCTCATGCTTGGCACGCTTATATTCTCGCTCCCGGTGGGCGTCTTCGCCGGCATTTACTTAACCGAATATGCCCGCGATAACTGGCTGACCCGCCTCATCAATATGGCCATTCTCAATCTAGCGGGCGTGCCCAGTATTGTTTACGGTCTTTTTGGGCTCGGGTTATTTGTGTTGACCATGAAATTCGGTATGTCGCTGCTTTCCGCCAGCCTGACACTGGCCTGCCAGGCACTGGCCATGACCATTACCACGTCAAGAGAGGCGATTATCGCCGTACCCAGAGACTACCGGGAGGGAAGCCTGGCCGTCGGTGCTACCAAATGGCAGACGATACGGCACGTCGTTATGCCCCAGGCTTTGCCCGGCATTATCACCGGCGCCATCCTGGCGATGAGTCGTGCTGCTGGAGAGACCGCACCGATACTGGTGGTAGGCGCCGCCTTTATAGTAGCCGGACTGCCCAGTTCCCCTTTTGACCAGTTCATGGCGCTGCCCTACCACCTCTACACCACAGCCGCCCATGTCCCGGGCATGCCGAAAACTACCATATGGGGTATTGCGCTGGTCCTGCTGGTTGTGGTATTGTCTTTTAATTCCCTGGCGGTTTTCATCAGAGTGCGAGTTCGGCAGCGGAGGTTTGGTTCATGAGTGTTAACCGCGTACTGTTTAACCATCGAGTAGCTCGCAGCAACAAGACAAAGCTGAAAACATATAAGGCAAATCTGTATTACGGGACGTTTCAGGCACTGAGAAATATATCACTGGATATCCAGGAGCAGTCAATTACGGCAATTATCGGCCCATCCGGCTGTGGTAAGTCGTCTTTTCTGCGCCTTTTCAACCGCATGAACGACCTGATTATCGGGGCACGCGTTGACGGTACTGTGGAGATTGACGATATCAATATTTATGATAAAGACATCGATGTGGTTGAGCTCAGGAAACGTGTGGGCATGGTCTTCCAGAAACCTAACCCGTTCCCCATGTCAATCTTTGAGAACGTCGCCTTCGGTCCCAGGCGACATGGCAGGACAAATCGCAGCGAACTTGAAGGCATCGTGGAACGCAGCCTCCGTCAGGCTGCACTATGGGACGAAGTGAAAGATAAGATTGTGCAGCCGGCATTTGCCCTCTCCGGCGGTCAGCAACAGCGCCTGTGCATTGCCCGCGTTCTGGCCGTTGAGCCGGAGGTCATCCTCATGGATGAGCCTTGCAGCGCTCTTGACCCCATCGCTACCCTCAGAATCGAAGACCTGATGCGCAGTCTGGCCGATGATTACACCATTGTCATCGTCACCCATAATATGCAGCAGGCGGCGCGGGTGTCAGATAATGCCGCTTTCCTTATGATGGAGGAAGACAGGGCCGGCATACTTGTCGAATATGGACCTACTTCCCAGCTTTTCACCAACCCGAAAGACAAGCGAACCGAGGATTACATTACCGGCAGGTTTGGTTAAGCAGCCATAAGGAGGTTCCGACCATGGAGATACGAACCAGCTTTCATAAAAAGTTACAGGATATACAGGACGAGTTACTTGCCATGGGCAGCATGGTGGAAAAGGCAATCAGCCGTTCCATTAAAGCGCTTAAAGACCGCGACCTTAAACTGGCCAATCAGGTGATTGCCGATGACCAGAAGATAAATGAAAAGCGATTTGAAATCGAGGAAACCTGCATTCAACTTATCGCCACACAGCAGCCAATGGCTGGAGACCTGCGCACCCTTATCAGTGTGCTCAGCATTGTCTCGGAGCTGGAACGCATCGGCGACCATGCAGAGGGGATTGCCAAAATCGTGGTCATGATCGGTGATGAGCCCCCGTTGAAACCGCTTATTGACATCCCTCGCATGGCGGAAAAGACCATTGATATGCTGCACCGCAGCCTGGACGCCTTCATGAGCTGTGATAAGAGTATCGCACAGCAAATCGCCGTTGAAGACGATGAGGTAGACCAGCTATACAATCAGGTGTACCGAGAGCTGGTCAGCTTCATGGTGGAAGACCCGAAAACGATAACCCGGGCAACACGTCTTCTCTGGGTAGCCCACAATCTGGAGCGCTGTGCCGACCGGGTAACCAACATCTGTGAACGTGTCATCTTTACCGTTACCGGTAAAATGTATGAAATAAACGTCTCACGCTATTAATCCGTCATTAATAATATGGTCAAGGTATATTAGTTATGAACAGCACGAAACGTACCCCGCTTTATAGCGAGCACCTCAAATTGGGCGCTAAAATGGTGGAGTTTGGCGGCTGGGAAATGCCCCTCCATTACCCTCAGGGTATCCTATCCGAACATCTGGCAACCCGAAAATGCGGCGGGCTCTTCGACATCTCACACATGGGAAGGTTCCGCATCAGCGGCCGCAATGCTCTGTCCTTCCTGCAGTATGTCGTGACCAGCAACGCCGCGGCCTTGCTGCCGGGAACAGCTCAATATACCATGCTGCCCAGTGAAACGGGGGGTGCCATAGACGACGGGTACCTGTATTGTGTCGATGAGTATGATTACCTGCTGGTCGTGAACGCGGCCAATACGGAGCAAGACTGGCAGTGGCTGCAGAAATATGTCCCTAAATTCCCCGATTTAATTCTGGAGGACGTTACCGCCCAGGTTGCCATGCTGGCACTGCAGGGCCCAAAAACAAAGGCCGTGCTGGAGGCCGTCCTCGGCGATAAAACCAAAATCCCGGAGCCAATCTGGAACCACCTGACCAGCAGTGAATTCATGGGCACTTCTATTACTATCGCCAGGACCGGATACACCGGCGAACCGCTTGGTTTTGAACTGTTTCCACCCGCCAGTATAGCGGTTTCGCTCTGGCACAAATTGCTGGAGGCCGGCAATGAACATGGTATCGTGCCGGTGGGACTGGGGGCCAGGGATACGTTAAGGCTGGAAGCCGGTTTCCCTCTCTATGGGCACGAACTCGGGACCGACGCCGACGGAAAAGAGATACCCGTATTCGCCGTGCCGGCAGCCCGTTTTGCCGTCAGTTTCAGCCCGGTCAAAGGGGAATTTATCGGGCGCGAGATACTGCTCCGGCAGTTCCAGGAAGTAAAACTCCGGTGCGAAGGCAGACTGGATGCACCCAGAGATGAGCTGCTCGTTCCCAGAAGCATTTACCTGATGTCTCTGCTGGGCGAAGGCGTGGCCAGGGCCGGCAATCCGGTGCTGGTCGATGGCAAAAACGTTGGGAATGTTACCAGCGGCACGGTGATACCCTACCTGAAATTCGAAGGTCTAGGTACAATGTCCAGGCCCGGTGATGAATCCGCACGCCGGATGCTCTGTCTGGCCTATCTCGATGCGGATTTACCCGAGGGGCAGAAAGCAGAGGTCATCGTTCGGGACAGGCCGGTTAACGCGGTCATCGTCCGCAGACACATTGGTCGTGAGGCGCCACCTTACACCCGACCCCTGTTTCCCGACAATGCGGACGAAAATGCTTCGGCAAAGGACGAAAAGGCAGTGGAAGAACTGGCGGTGAACCTGGTGCAAAGGGCCAACGACAATACCGTTTGGCGACAGCAGCATACCGTCAACCTGATACCATCGGAGCAGACCGCATCGCCGCTGGTGAAGTTGCTGACCATCGCCGACCCATCCGGCAGGTACGCCGAACACCGCAAAGTGGAAGCGCTGGGAAATCTTGAAACTTTTTATTATCAGGGCACCAAGTTCATTGCCGAGGTGGAGAAGGAAGTACAGGAGCAATTGAAAAAGTTCCTCGGCTGCTCTGAAGTGGAAGCGAGGCTTATCAGCGGCCAGATGGCCAATGCCACCACCTACAGCGGCATTATGGACTACCTGAACCGGGCGGACAGACATACCGAGCCGAGGAGAATAAGATACGTCATGAACCACCATATCGGGCGGGGTGGTCACTTAAGCGCCCAGACCATGGGCGCGCTGAGGGACTTCGTTTCCATTGACCCGGTTACCGACCGATGGGCGGTGGTCAACTTCCCCATTCTTCCCGAAAATCCGTATCAGATAGACATTGCCAGAACCGCGGAACTCATTGCCAGGTACCAGCCGGAACTGTTTATCTTTGGCAAGAGCATGGCCCTGCACCGCGAGCCGGTTAAAGAAATAGCCCGGATAATCGCTGATATAAAGCCGAAGCCAATCATCTTGTATGACGCCGCCCATGTCCTCGGCCTGTTCGGCCCTTACTTCCAGGAGCCATTGAATGAAGGTGCCGATATCGTAACCGCCTCCACGCACAAGACGTTCTTCGGCACGCAGCGTGGAATCATTGCCAGCAATATGAGTCAGGATTCTGATTACGCTGAACTCTGGGATAGCATCGTACGACGAGCCTTCCCCGGCAGTGTCAGCAACCATCACCTCGGCACCCTGCTCGGACTGCTCATGGCCGCCTACGAAATGAACACCTACGGGCGCGATTACCAGCGCCAGGTGCTGGCCAATGCCAGGGCTTTTGCCCAAGCCCTGAAAAAACGGGGGCTTCAGGTTGAGGGAGACCCTGCGGTTAACTATACGGAGACGCACCAGGTTGTCCTGCGCGTCGGTTATGCCCGCGGTGTGGAGATGGCGGAACGGTTGGAGAAAAACAACATCATCGTCAACTTCCAGGCGCTGCCCGATGATGAGGGCTTCACCGCCAGCAGCGGACTGAGAACCGGCGTCCAGGAGATGACCCGCTTCGGCATGGAGGAATCAGATTTCGCCGAGCTGGCGGATTACATGGCTGCGGTCATTCTTGAAGAAAAGAACATTGCCGATGAGGTAGCCCGCTTCCGGCAGAGATTCACCACCATGCGTTACTGTCTGCCCGAGGAAAAGGCCAGACCGCTCATTGATAAAATGCTCGGCAGTCTGTTAAAATTATAAGGTCCCTGTACCGCAAAATTTGAAGAGGTGATTGTCCATGCCCAGTGTTCCATATCAAGAATTGAAACCGCCGCAACGGATTCTTCTCGGCCCCGGCCCCAGCAATGTCCACCCCCGCGTCCAGCAGGCTATGATGGCGCCCATCCTCGGGCACATGGACCCATATTTTTACACCGTTATGGAGGACAATATGAGCCTCCTGCGCTACCTTTTCCAGACCAAGAACGCACTCACCTTCCCCATCTCAGCCACCGGTTCGGCGGGGATGGAGGCCGGCTTATGTAACTTTCTGGAGCCGGGTGACGTTGCCGTTATCGCGAATAACGGGTTCTTTGCCGAGCGAATGATAAACATCGCCTCGCGCTGCGGCGCGGACATAGTCCAGCTGAATGCCGAGTGGGGTCGCATCATCGAGCCAGAGGCAATCGAAGCCGCCTTTAAATCCCGGAAAAAGGTGAAACTGCTGGCGCTGGTCCATGCCGAGACCTCCACTGGCGTTCTCCAACCTCTTGCTGAAGCTGCTCAACTAGCCAAAGAGCATGATGCTCTATTTCTGGTGGATGCCGTTACGTCTTTGGGTGGGCATGAACTGGCCATAGATGATTGGGGCATTGATATCTGCTATAGCTGTTCTCAGAAGTGTATCAGCTGCCCGCCCGGACTGGCTCCCTTCACCGTCAATCAGAAGGCCATGGACACGCTCAAGAACCGCTCCCGCGATGTGCACAGCTACTATTTTGACCTCTCTTTGCTGGCCAAATACTGGATAAGAGACGGCGGTCGTGCCTATCATCATACCGCGCCCGCCTGCATGTTCTACGCCCTGCACGAGGCGCTGGTGCACATTGCTGAGGAAGGTCTGGAAGCGCGCATCCAGCGCCACCTGAAACATGGAACAGCGCTTAAAGCCGGCCTCGAAGCAATGGGGCTTGCCTTACACGCCCAGCCCGGCCACCGCCTCAGCACCCTGACCACAGTGCGTATTCCGGAAGGCATCGACGATGCCCGCATACGACAGCGCCTCCTCAGCGATTACAGCATCGAGATCGGAGGTGGCCTGGGTGTGCTGAAAGGAAAGATATGGCGCATCGGGCTTATGGGGTATTCCTCCAGTGAGCAGAATATTTTGCTCTTCCTTTCCGCGCTGGATAAATTGCTGGCTGAGGAAGGCTATAGGACGGAGACCGGTGCCGGGATAACCGCTGCCATGAAGTCACTTCGAGGATAAAACTATTTCCCCTCGCTGTACTGGCGATATTGCTTCAGTATCTCGGCGACGATTTCGTCCTGCTCTTTCCTTCGACAATCGATGGTTATATCGGCATACTTGAAGTAGAGCGGCCTTCTCTCCTCGTAAATCTGCCGCAGCGTCTTGTATCTCAATCCGACGATTCCCCGGTCAAGACCTCCGACCAGCTTGGCCTCTATATTGGCAAAAGAATCGTCCAAATAGATGAGAACCGCGTTCCCTTTGAGGTAGTCCATAAGGTCAGGATGGTAGATAATGCTGCCGCCCGGCGCCACTATCATGCGCGGCAATTGTATTTCTAACATGCGGCGCTTTTCTACTTGCAACAGCGCCCCTTCCCCTTCGCTATCAATGATTTCCTGTATTCGTTTACCGTCTTTCTGCAGGATGTAATCATCCACATCGATAAAATCAAACCCGAGGTCCTCAGCCAGCGCCATCCCGATAGTTGACTTACCGACGCCGGCCATACCAATGAGAACGATGCTTTCACTTTTCATGGCTGAAACCCTTCCTTGATTTTCAGACCAAGAATAGCACCTGTCCTCAGAACCCGTCAACTGAATGATGCTGAACTCCGTACCTTATATGGGGCAATTTATATCGGGTATTTACTTGACACTCTTTTTGCACTATACTACCTACTACATTGTGACAGACATTTCTTTAGCAATAATACTGGCTATCTCGGCTTATTTACTGGGGGGATGTCCTTTCTCCCTCTGGGTGGGGTGGCGGCGGTTAAACAAAGATATCCGGAAATACGGTGATGGCAATCCCGGTGCGGGCAATGTCTTCCGGGCCGGCGACGTCAGGACAGGCGTGATTGCGGTTATTCTTGACATTGGGAAGGGTTTCCCTTTTGTCTTCATCGCCCACTCTCTCTTCGGACTTCCTGGGCTTTTAGTTGCCGCCATCGGGTTGAGTGCCATACTTGGCCATGCCTTCTCTCCGTTTCTGCGCTTCAAGGGCGGCAAGGCACTCGCGGTTACCGCCGGGGTTCTTCTGGCGCTCCCCCAGTACCATCTGCTTGTTATCTTCCTCGCCTTCATTTTCGCCGCATTTCTGTTTATTGAACAGGATGCCTGGACAACTATGGCGGCCCCGGCTGGCTCGCTGGCCTACCTGATAATCGTCCGGGGGGACTTATGGGAATTACTGTTTACGCTTGGCGTTCTGATACTATTCACCATCAAACAATATGAAAACCTGAAAACTGCCCCCAGATTCAGACTGAAACCCGTTCGGTGGTACCAGTCTAGAAGCTGATGAATAAAAAAGGGAACTAATGGAATGCTGTATCAGGGAATAATCGCCGCCGGGCTTTTCATCTTCATGCTTAACCTCGCTCTTAACCTGAGAAACCTCAAGACCCTGCGCCGCGATGAGAAAATCCCCGAGCCGGCCCCCTTCATTTCTGTTCTTGTCCCCGCCCGGGATGAGGAGTCAAATATCACCGCCTGCCTTGAGTCGCTGCAGAAGCAGGACTATCCCAACTATGAGATCGTGGTGCTGGACGATAACTCATCAGACAATACGGGGGCGATAGTGGAAAACATTGCCGCCAGGGATAGCCGTGTACGTCTGCTTCGGGGTGAGCCGCTGCCAAAGGGCTGGACGGGCAAGTCTTTCGCCTGCTATCAACTGGCCAAGCAAGCCCATGGCTCCTGGCTTTTGTTTGTTGACGCCGATACGACGCATGCTCCCCATATGTTGCGCAGCGCTCTGGCCCAGGCGCTGCGTTTCAATTCCTCGCTTCTTTCCGGCTTTCCGCGTCAATTGGCAAGCTCACTGCCACAGAAAATGGCCATTCCGGTGCTGTACTTCATCATCCTTACCTGGTTTCCTATCTGGTGGTTACAGCGCTCCAAAAATCCGAAACCATCACTGGCCATCGGTCAGTTCCTGCTCCTTCCCAGAGAGGAATACTGGCGCATTGGCGGTCACGAGGCGGTAAAATCCCGTATCATTGAAGACGTCTGGCTGGGCGTTGAGATAAGCCGTCGCGGTGGCCGTCAGGCGGCGGTTGACCTGTCACCCGCGGTCTCCTGCAATATGTACCGCAATGTGGGCGCCATGATGGAGGGCTTTATCAAATGGATTTATTCGGTGGCGTCACTATCCCCTATCGCCCTGACGGTCATGATGGCTGCCGCCTACTTTTTTTACCTGGCGCCATTCTATCATCTCTGGCGAGAGCTTTTTGTGGTCATGGGCCCTACCGGCCTGCGTGCCGTCGTTATCTCCCAGGTGGGCATAATTCTATTTATGCGCTGGCTGGTGGACAATCGTTTCAAAGAGCCATTTATCTCGGTCTTCCTGCACCCGTTCGGACTCTCATTCCTTTTTCTGGCCTCCTTCTGCGCTGTTTTTCGGCGCTTAGTTGGGGCTGGTGTACGCTGGAAAGAACGCCTGTACAGCCGGGAATCTTCCATTGAGTAAACCATTTATCTTTGATTTTGAGGAAATTTTATATTAGGTAATTATCCCCTCTAGACAAGTATTTCTATCCTTAATGCAACTCTAGCGCTACTTGTGCTGTCAGGGTGTCTAGTCGCTTCTTGGCAGCGTCGAAATATTCTTGGTCAATTTCAATGCCGACGAATCTCCGTCTTCGGCGAAGACTAGCGACTCCCGTAGAGCCGACACCCATGAAGGGGTCAAACACGGTGTCACCTGGATTAGAGGCTAGGCAGATAATATGTTCCAAGACCTTGAGAGGCTTCTGCGTTGGATGAAACGGTTTCTTTATCCGTTCACTTCCCATACAGATAGGCGTCTCTATGAAGTTATGCATGTCTTTTTGATTAGTAAAGTTCCAAGTATGTCCCTTATTCCACATACATACTATCAACTCACAACTATTAAGGAAGCCTGCTCTCCTTACTTTTGGCACTGGGTTAGTTTTATGCCAAACCATGTTATTGGAAAGTGTCAAACTCCGGGTTGAAGACTACATAACATTTACCTACAAGGTTATTTGAAAAGCGACAAGTTTTCCAATTCTAACCTTTTATTGTAGTAATCTATGATTTCTTCGTAGCTTTGATATTTGTAAC
>JAHJTL010000079.1 GCA_018829775.1 Chloroflexota bacterium
CTCTTCAATTGCAGTTGACTCGGCTTCCAGCTTGGGGGCCTCTTCAATTGCTTCTTCAGCTGCGGTTATGCCTGCTTCTCTCTCATTGATTACCTCGAGGGCAAGCCCCAGACTCTGCAGTTCTTTGACCAGAACCTTGAATGACTCCGGTACTCCAGGCTGGAGGATATCCTCTCCTTTGATAATCGCTTCATAGGCTTTAGCTCGCCCGGTGACGTCATCCGACTTTATGGTCAGCATTTCCTGGAGGTTATGTGCCGAGCCATAGGCCTCCAGCGCCCATACCTCCATTTCACCGAAGCGCTGGCCGCCGAACTGGGCCTTACCGCCCAGAGGCTGCTGCGTGATCAGAGAGTATGGGCCAGTAGAGCGAGAATGAACCTTATCCTCAACCAGGTGGATGAGCTTCATCATATAGATATTGCCTACCGTTACCGGCTGGTCAAACGGCTCACCAGTTCGTCCGTCCCGCAAAACTACCTTGCCGAATGTAGGAGGAGTAGCCTTGCCTTCTCGATTAGCCTTCTTCACAGCCTCCATTAACTCATGCATGCTCAATTCACGGCTTGGTATGCCAAGCTCTTCCAGCCAGATGCGCAGGCAGATTTCTCTTGCTTTTCCGGGATAATCCTCGTTATAGACCTGGTCGCCATCATATCCGCGGCTGCCAACCCATGCCTTGGCCATATCCAGCTGAATTGCTGACTGCTTTCTTTCCGGTGAGTAATCAACCGCGGCTGCTCTATGGGCGATCCAGGCTCTCGCTAGGGCATCCTCGATTGCCATATCATTAGCACCATCAAAGACCGGTGTGAGCACTCTGAAGCCCAATGTCTGGGCTGCCCAGCCGAGATGGGTCTCCAGAACCTGGCCGATGTTCATCCGGGACGGGACACCAATCGGGTCGAGGATGATATCAACCGGCGTGCCGTCGGGCAGGAAGGGCATATTCTCTTTGGGGGCAATGAGGGCAATAACACCCTTATTGCCGTGACGTCCGGCCAGCTTATCACCTACGGAGACCTTTCGTTTTTGGGCAATCCATACCTGAACCCACTCATTGACCCCGGCGGGCAGGTCATCACCGCTATCCCTGCGGGAATATATTCTCACATTGATAACCTTGCCCCATTCGCCGTGTGGAACGCGCAGCGAGGTATCTTTCACATCGCGGGCCTTCTCACCGAAAATCGCCCGCAGTAGTTTCTCCTCGGCAGAAAGTTCCGTCTCGCCGCGGGGAGTTATCTTACCGACCAGTGTATCATCGGGTCCTACCTCGGCACCGATGCGGATGATGCCGTTCTCATCGAGCTCGCGAAGGCTCTCTTCGCCAACGTTGGGGATGTCCCGGGTGATTTCTTCCGGGCCCAGTTTGGTATCACGGGCTTCTATCTCATGCTTGGCAATATGAATTGAGGTGAACTTGTCATTTTCCACGAGGCGGCGGCTGATGATAATAGCGTCTTCAAAATTGTAGCCTTCCCAGCTCATAAAGGCGCAGAGCACATTCTGGCCGAGGGCCAGTTCGCCATCTTCAGTAGCTGAGCTATCGGCGATTACCTGGCCGGCTTCAACGCGGTCACCTTTATTTACCAGAGGGCGCTGGTTGATGCAGGTCCCCTGATTGGTACGGAGAAATTTCATCAGTCCATATTCGTCTTTGCGACCGTTATCCGTGGTGATAACAATGCGATATTTGGCTTCGGCACCGGCATCGTTGACGCTACCGATTTCGGTAACAACCCCGGCATTTCGGGCGAAGATAACCTGGCCGCTGTGTCGGGCGGCTTCTATCTCCATGCCCGTAGCCACCAGGGGCGACTCGGGGGAGAGCAGGGGTACCGCCTGTCGCTGCATGTTGGCACCCATTAAAGCTCGGTTAGCGTCATTATGCTCGAGGAAGGGAATCAGTGCCGTGGCCACGCTGACGATTTGCTTGGGTGAAACGTCCATCAGGGCTATGTTGTCCGCCGTGTCCATCAGGTAGTGGTTGCCTCGCCTGGCTTCGATCTTTTCCTCCAGGAACCGGTTGTTTTCATCAAGGCGGGCATTTGCCTGAGCTATGGTAAATTCCTCCTCCTCATCGGCAGACAGAAATATAATCTCATCGGAAACAAAGGGTTCCACTTTAATTCTGGTATCCGAGAGCTTGGCCAGCTTGGAGGCAATTGCGGGGGTCACGGTAGTCTTTGCCCTGACTATCTTATTTCCTTTGCTATCGACAACCCCCTCTTTGACTATCCTGCCGACCAGCCGCTCATCGGTGCTATTCATCTTGTTGATAACCTTACGGTAGGGTGTCTCGATAAAACCGTACTCATTGATTCTACTGTAGGTAGCCAGCGAACCAATGAGGCCGATATTCGGGCCTTCCGGCGTCTCAATGGGGCAAATCCGACCGTAGTGCGAAAAGTGAACGTCGCGGACATCAAAGCCGGCGCGCTCGCGTGAGAGGCCACCGGGTCCCATTGCCGAAAGGCGGCGCTTGTGCGTTATCTCGGCCAGCGGATTGGTCTGGTCCATAAACTGTGAAAGCTGCGAGCTGCTGAAGAACTCTCTGACTGCCGCCACCACGGGGCGGATATTAACCAGCGCGCTGGGGGTTATCGCCTCCATGCCGATAATGCTCATACGCTCCCGGACTGACTGGGCGAGTCGCAGCAGGCCGACGTGAAACTGGGTCTGCATCAGCTCACCGACCGTGCGTACGCGCCGGTTGCCGAGGTGGTCGATGTCATCGCCGTAATCTAAGCCGTTATTGATAAGTATGAGGTGTCGGACAATCTCAACGATGTCGTCTCTGGTCAGAGCACGCTCTTCCAGTTGTCTGAGTGTCTCCTCGAGCGTAGTATAAAACTGGAGCAGTTCTTCTTGATGGTCAAGCTTGTTGGCCAGTGCCGATTTGAGGTCTTTGAATATCCTGATAACCTCGCGGTCGTTTCGCTCTCCGGCCTGACGTAATTGGGAAACAAATTCTGCCGTTTCGAAGGGCAACTCCAGTGTCTCAATGCCATTTAATATTTTTTCCGCAGCGATGCGGAACTGGCCGAGTCGCTTGTTGAGCTTGTAGCGCCCAACGGCACCCAGGTCATACCGTAGTGAATCGAAGAACAGGTTCTGGATAAGCTTCTTGGCGTTCTCCAGGTTCGGTAGCTCTCCCGGTCTGACTTTGCGGTAGATATCAAGCAGGGCTTCTGCTTGGTCCTTGATGAGCGGGTCGCGTTCAATGGTGGTGGAGATATACTGATGCTCGGGGATGTTATCATCGCTGGAGAAAAGATTCAGCAACTGCTCATCGTTGCCATATCCGATGGCGCGGAGCAGGGTAGTGATGGGGATTTTCCGCTTGCCATCTATCTTGGCGGACAGAATGTTACGGTTGCTGGTCTCGAACTCCAGCCAGGCGCCCCGGGTGGGAATCAGTTTGGCAGAGCAGAGTTCACGTCCTGAGGAGACGTCTTCTTCAACGGTGAAGTAGACGCCGGGGGAGCGCAGTAACTGGCTCACCACGACTCTTTCCGCACCGCTGGTGATAAAGGTGCCTTTGGCCGTCATCAGCGGTATGTCGCCCAGGAAGAGGTCCTGCTCCTTTATCTCACCGGTCTCTTTTATCAGCAGCTGTACCCTGACATAGAGAGGCGCGGAAAAAGTTAAATTGCGGTCGCGGCACTCTGCCTCGGAATGGCCTTGGCGCGGTTCGCGGAACTCGTAGCCGATGAAACTGAGTTCCAGCTTGCTGCTGGTCAGCGTTTTGATGGGCGAAATTTCCCGGAGAAGATGCTTGAGGCCGTTTTCCTGGAAGCGCTGGAAGGAGTCTAGCTGGACTTTAATCAGGTTGGGGACATCTATGATTTGTGGTAGTTTGGCGTAAGATTTTTTGGGAACGGGGTGAATAGTTTGCTCACTGGCTGGTAGAATAGAAACCATACGTATACCTGCTCCTTAAAAAAGACACAAAATTCCTAATCTTTTACTTCAATAACTGAGGCATGTGGCAATAATGCCTTTAATGAAAGGAAACATATGATAGGGTAAAACCCTCAGAGGCATAGTCAAAAGGTAATAATACCATTAATCGAAAATTTTGTCAATACCTATGCCAGTCTGGTTCTGCTCGGTTGTGGTTGGTGGCTATATGGGCAGCGGGAGTAAATAACCATATCTGGACACTGGAAGATGTTGTTTCTCTAGCTGATTAAGAAATTATTTCGTCCTATTTTCCTCACCGCTATAATAGACGACCATTACAGCAATAATACAAAGAACACATGTGCCAATTAGGGCAATGCCTCCGCCAAAATTTCGCATTGCATCATCAGTACTGAGAATCATTGTGATTACACCAATACCCACAAGACCAATTACTACCAGTAGAGAAAAGAGCATCTTAAACCCCTTCTCTGTAATTGCCTGTCGTCTCCTAGCCAAGCCCAATACCACAGCAAGCACGGAAATAAGGCTTGCAACGCTACCAGCTAGATATATCCATTCCATATCCCCATCATTCTATCACTTATGCTCCCCATTTCAAATTGATACACTACCTGCCATATCTAACTTGACACCACCTATTTTAATGGTATAATCGCCTCATAATATGAGAAACTATGCTTTTATCGATGGTACAAATCTACACCTGTCAACCAAGTATTTAGGATGGTCAATCGATTGGCAGTTGTTTAGAGAATATCTAACAAGAAGGCATAGGGTAGCTCAGGCTTATTATTTTATTGGCTATTCACTGCAGCAAGCGGCGCTCTACAACCATCTGAGTAGCTATGGTTACAAATTGATACATAAACCTTTGCTTAAACTACCCGATGGGAGCGTAAAGGGGGACTGTGATGCCGAATTAGTACTACACGCAATGATTCAGTATTACAATTATGACAAGGCAGTAATAGTTACAGGCGATGGTGATATGGCTTGCTTGGTAGAGTATCTTGACAGTATTAGTAAATTCAAACTTGTTATAGCCTGTAAGCCGGATAGTTGTTCACATTTAATACGGAAAGCATCAAAAGACAACATTATGTACATTGACTACCTTCGAGAAAGGTTCGAAAAGAAGTAGAAGGGACAACTATAGGATTCAATACCCACAGTCCTCCCTTCCATCGTGATACGTTATTAGTATGGATTGATTTGCCAAGTTAGTAAATAGTACTTTAGTACTATATAGTATTATTTATCATTAAATATATTACTTGTCTTTAGGGGATAATTACCGAAAAATAAGTTCCCAATGTCGTGGAGATATATCATCCTTAAAGTGCTTAAGGCAATTCTTCAGTTTCGTAAAGCAGTCCACTGAAAGTGCATTCATCAAGCGCATTCCCTATATACCAAACAGCACAATTTGACATAGAACATAAGTTCAAGTAATTGTGACTGGAAAAGAATATATTATCTTCACCCTCTCCCTCCTGCTATAATTAGTAAACAGGTAATAGGACGAAAAGATGACCACGGCAAGATTAGTACTGGCGATTGTCAGCACCCTGGCGGTGGAGGCCGCTTTCTATGCTGTCTGGCGCTGGTTGCTTCCGGAATTTGACATTCAGGTACCGCTGTGGGTGCTGATTGCGGTCATGACCTTCTGGGCGGTATTCGCCGTGGCCGACTTCATATTTGTCACCCACATTATAAAGCGGCAAACGCTGGTGGGCCTGCCCACCATGGAGGGCAGCAAAGGTAAGGCAAAAAGCCCGCTGCATCCGGAAGGCCAGGTCATGATAAAGGGCGAGCTCTGGGGTGCAAAATCAATCGATGGCGATATTGATGTCGGGGAGGTGGTGATGGTGGTGGGGCAGGATGGTCTACAGCTTATCGTTCGCCGGGCTGGCACCCACAATTTAAGAATGTCCGATAATACCTCTACACGTTGAACAGAAAGGTGATAACATCGCCATCCTGAACGACATACTCTTTTCCCTCAAGTCTGAGCAGTCCGTGTTTGCGCCCTTCGGCTAGATTGCCGCACTTGACCAGGTCGTCGAAGCTGATGACCTCGGCCCTGATGAACCCCCGTTCCATGTCGGTGTGAATTTTGCCGGCGGCTTTCACCGCGCTGGTGCCGTTTGGAATGGACCAGGCTTTCACCTCACCGTGGGCGGTGGAGAAAAACGAGACCAGTCCCAGCAGCTCGTAGGACTGCTTGATAACACGGTCGAGCCCTGATTCGGTCAGGCCGAAATCAGCGCGGAACTCGGAGGCAGCTTGTTCATCAAGCTGGCCGAACTCCATTTCCAGTTTGCCGCACAGGGCGATGATACGAGACTTCTCCTGTGTATGGCGGGAGTTCAACTCGACTTCAAGGCTGGTGGTCTCAGACAGTTGTTCCTCTCCGATATTGACCACGATGAGCAAAGGTTTGGCGGTGAGGAACTGATAGCCGGCGAGCAGCCGAGCATCCCCTGCGGCAAGTGATAGCGCCCGTATGGGTACGTCTTTTTCCAGTTCCGCCTTGAACTTCAGCAGGGTCTCCTGCTCGTGAAGGATGGCCTGGCGCTCCGGTGGTTTGGCCCCTTTCAGAGAATCCTCTATTCTCTCCAGCCTCCGTTCGATGATGGCCAGGTCGGAAAAAATGAGTTCTATATTCATGGTGGCGATGTCGCGCTCTGCGTCAAGGCTGCCTTCGGGGTGGGGTACGCTATCGTTGGCAAAGGCCCGTACCACGTTAATCAGCGCATCGGCATTGCTGAGCTGGCTGAGCAGTTCGCCGCCAATCCCTTTAGCGGTCGCCAGGCTCTTCACGGAAGCACCGACGTCGATGTAACGTACCTCGGCGGGGACCACGCGTTTGGGCTGCAACATATCGGCCAGCGTCTGCAGGCGTGGCTCGGGGACTTTGGCTACGCCAATGTGAGCGGCGAGACCATCGCTGGCAAAGCTTCCGGCCTCAGCCTTACTTCCGGTCAGGGCACTAAAGATAGCGGTTTTGCCACTTTTACCCGGCCCGATGATGCCAACGTCAATGCTCATCAGTCCAAACGCACCTCAGGAGGTCGAGGTTTGATTACTGCGGGCTCGTCTTTTTAATCACCTCTCTGGCCTGCTTCAGGGCGAGCTCCCGTTCTTTGGTCATCAGGTTCTCATTAGCGGCAATGTCCAGCAGGGCGAGCAGGGCATCATGGGTGCAAATAACTCCCAGCTGTTCGATGGCCTTTCGCCTCAGGTCAGCGGGCAGTTTCATATCGGCAGCGATTTCGGACAGTTTTTTCAGTTCATCAGGTCTCTCTGACATTGGTGCACCTCTTAACTTAAGCAATATCGACCGAATATCGTGTAACTGATATAAAGTCTACTCTTTGCTGCACAATTTCTCAATAGGGTTTTTACAATTCCAGGTAATAAACAACCGGCAGTTTGGTTGTGGTAGAATGGAGAGGCAAATCACGCCGGAGGAATGGCCCTTTGCTCTACATACTGTACGGAGAAGACGATTTTTCCCGTCAACAAGTGCTGGATGAGATAAAAAGCACCATCGGTGATGAGACTGCTCTGGTCACCAATACCACCGTAATCGACGCGCCGCAGGCGACCATTGGCCAGCTCAGGGCCGTGGCTGAGGCGATGCCCTTTCTCGCCGAGAAACGACTGCTTATTATTCATGGTCTGCTGGAGCGCTTTGAATCCAGAGCCAGGTCGGGACGGCGTAAAAAGGCCGCCAGTACATCGAACCGGCAGAATGAGTACCAGCCGCTGGCCGACTATCTGGTTACCGTGCCTGACAGTACCGTGGTGGTGCTGGTGGATGGGAAGATAAGCAGTAAAAATCCTTTGTTCAGCGCGCTCTCAGCAAAAGCGAAGGTGAAGTCATTTCCGTTGCTGAAAAAAGAGCAATTAATTCAGTGGGTACAGAACCGTGTGGCGGGCAACGGTGGCAGCATATCACCGCAGGCGGTTACCATGTTAACAGATTATGTGGGCAGCAATCTCTGGATAATAGCCAGTGAGATTGACAAGCTGATACTATTTACCGGTGGCGGGCAGATTGAAGCCGATGATGTCAGGCGGGTGGTGAGTTACGTTCATGAGGCCAGTGTCTTTAATCTGGCCGATGCCATTCTTGAGTTCAGGGGAGGTATGGCGGAAAAGCTGGCGGAGCAGTTGCTGCAAAAGGGGGCATCTCCGGCATATCTTCTGGTTATGTTGACCAGGCAGGCACGACTCATTGTCCGGGTAAAAGAATTGAAAAATCAGCGCCGGGCAGAGGCAGAGATTATGGGTCGGCTGGAAATAGCTTCACCATTTATATTGCGACGAACCCTGGAGCAGGCAAGCCGGTATACACTGCCACGATTGAAGGAAGTATATCACAAGCTTCTGGAGACTGACCTGGCGATTAAAACGGGAAGATATGACGCGGAGCTTGCCATCAACATATTAATTGCCGAACTGTGCCAGCGGGCAGCGGTACGTGCAACGTAACCTTCGTTTGACAGCTACAACGTCTTACGCCTAAAATCAAATAATCGACCGTTCGTTCGGTTATTACGTGGAGATATCGATGACCAGCGATGAATTGAGAGATGCTTATTTGAATTTTTTCGTCGAGAAGGGGCATGCTATCATCCCCAGTGACTCCCTCATCCCGCACGGAGACCCCACCCTTCTCTTCACCAGCGCCGGCATGGTGCAATTCAAAGACTACTATTTGGGCAAAGCCATTCCGTCCAACCCCCGTCTTGCTTCGTGCCAGAAATGTTTTCGCATGACTGATATTGAGTCGGTCGGCGATGCCAGCCACCTCACCTTTTTCGAGATGCTGGGTAACTTCAGCATCGGCGACTACTTCAAGAAAGAGGCCATCGCCTGGGCCTGGGAGTTCGTTACCGAGTGGCTTAAGCTGCCCCCGGAACGACTCTGGGCGACCATCTACCTTGATGATGACGAGTCCTTCCAGTACTGGAAGGACGTTGGCGTGCCAGGGGAAAGAATCCTGAGATTCGGTGAGAAGGATAACTTCTGGGGTCCGGCGGGTGACACGGGGCCGTGCGGGCCGTGCAGTGAACTGCACTATGACTTCGGTGAGGAAGTTGGCTGCGGCAAACCTGACTGCAAGCCAAACTGCGAGTGCGATCGATTCTCCGAAATCTGGAACCTGGTCTTCACCCAGTACAATCAGGACGAAGGCGGGAACCGAACCCCGCTGCCCAAACCCAACATTGACACCGGCATGGGGCTGGAGAGAACGATTGCGGCCGTCACCGGCAAGACATCGGTTTACCAGACCGAGTTGTTTACCCCGCTCCTGGACCGTGTGGCGGCGTTGTGTGGGAAAAAGTACGGCGTCGATAAAGAAACCGACGTTGCCATGAGGGTGGTTGCCGAGCACGGACGCGGCATCACCTTCCTCATCGGCGATGGCGTTATCCCCAGCAACGAGGGGAGGGGGTATGTCCTGCGACGCCTGCTGCGCCGGGCAGCCCTCTTCGGCCGGAGATTGGGACTGGACAAGCCGTTCCTGACCGAAATAGCCAGAGCAACAATCGAGCATATGGGGTACATTTACCCGGAGATAAAACAGAGAGAAGAATTCATCATCAAGCTGATTGGGATTGAGGAAGCGAGGTTCAGCGGCACCCTCAATGCTGGTCTGGAATTGCTTGACGGCATACTGGGTGAACTTGCTGGCCGGGGAGAAAAGGAAATTTCGGGGAAACAGGCTTTCAAGCTCTATGATACCTACGGTTTTCCGGTGGAGCTTACGCGGGAGGTTGCTCATGAGCGTGACGTTACCGTGGATGAAGCTGGTTTTGAACAGGAGATGGAAAAGCAGCGGGAAAGAGCCCGCAAGGCCGAACTAACTACCTCCGGCAAGAAAGCGGCGTCGGAGCTGGCTTCTTTATCTCGTTCCTACGAGGCCACGCCGTTTGTCGGCTACCATGATTTAAAACACAAGTCCGTAATTATAGATTTGCTGGTTGATGGCAGTACCGTGGACACCGTGGAAAAAGGCCAGAGTGTAAACCTAATTCTGGAAACGACGCCGTTCTACGGGGAGATGGGTGGGCAGGTGGGCGATGCCGGTCAGATTCGCAGCGTGTCCGGGCAGTTTACTGTTGCCGATACCATCAGGATTCCGCTCGATATCATTGTCCATCAGGGCAAGGTTGCCGATGGCACCCTGGCGGTGGGTGATGAAGTGGAGGCCGAGGTTGATGAAGCCAGGCGTCTGGATATAGCCCGCAACCATACCGCTACGCACCTGCTGCAGCACGCGCTACGGAGCGTCCTGGGCGAGCATGTCCAGCAGAGGGGCTCGCTGGTGGCGCCGGACCAGTTCCGCTTTGATTTCTCGCATTTGAATGCCATGCTGAGAGAAGAGATAGAGTCGGTGCAGCATCTGGTCAACGAGAAAATCCGCCAGAACCTGCGAGTCTACGATGAGGAAGTGCCCTACAAGCAGGCGATATCCGAAGGCGCCATCGCTCTGTTCGACGAGAAATACGGCGACACGGTTCGGGTGCTGCGCATTGGTGAGCCGCCCATCAGCTCGGAGCTATGCGGTGGCACCCACATTAACTCGACCGGGGAGATAGGGTTCTTCCAGATTATCGGTGAGAGCAGCATCGGTGCCGGGCTGCGCCGCATTGAGGCGGTTACGGGAAGTGGAGCGGAGGCATTTGTCGCTCGGCGTTTTGCCAGTCTGGAGCATATTGCCCGTTCACTTCATATTCTGCCCGACGAGGTCGAGTCAAAGGTAGTTACTATTGTCGCCGAGTGTGATACCGAGCGAAGAAGCAGGCAGGCGCTGGAGAGAGAACTGGCCAGAATGAGAGTCGAGTCCCTGCTCAACCAGGCTGAGGAGATAAAAGGAATTAAAGTGCTCGTGGCGCGGGTGCCCTCATCGCGGATAGAGATACTGCGGGAGATGGCCGACCTTATCCGGGATAAGCTAAAGAGCGTCATTCTGGTGCTGGGCACTGTCTCTGAGGGGAGGCCGATATTTCTGGCGGCGGCAACTCCGGACCTTGTCTCGCGGGGTTATGATGCCGGCAAAATCGTACGTGAGGTGGCCAAGGTGGCTGGCGGCGGCGGTGGTGGCAAGCCAAATCTGGCTCAGGCCGGTGGCAAGTACAAAGATAAACTGGATGAAGCCCTTCGAGAGGCTAAAAGCCTGATTCGAGAGGGTTCGTAGGGCCGGGGTGACAACAACACGAAATTTGGGTCTCGATATTGGTGACCGGTGGGTCGGGGTGGCAATGAGCGACCCCCAGGGTATTCTGGCCAGCCCGCTCACCATTATCGACCGCACCGACGAGCAGTCAGCCGTCAACGCTATTCTATCCATCATCGAACAGAATCAGGTGGGAGTGGTTGTTGCTGGTCTGCCGATTTCCATGAACGGCAGCATCGGTCCGCAGGCGGAGAAAGTACAGGATTTCGTTCGGGAATTAAGCAAACATACGGAAGTACCCATTGAGTTCCGGGATGAACGCTTGACCACCGTATCAGCACAGAAGCTCATGAAAATGACCAGGAAAAGAGGCAAAGTCAGGGACGACGCCATGGCCGCCGCGCTCATCCTGCAGGGATATCTAGACGAAAAAATAGCTTGAGGGTTGACAAAAAATTTTTGTTTGTATTATAATTGTTTTGACAAAGTAATATTTAATATCATGGCACCTTTTGATAATTATTATAATGTAATAGAGGCCGGCCGGCGTCTCAAGATTCATCCTGAGACGGTGAAGCGGTTGTGCCGACAGGGAGATATACCGGCGGTTAAGATTCATAATACGTGGCTGATTAGCGGGGATATTCTGGACAATTTTGCCGGAACCTATGTTCCGAAGCGCGGTGCCCGAAAGAGGCTGATAAAGTGAAGGAGAGCGGAAAGGGAACTCTGGCAAAGAGGAGTTTGTTTGGCCAATGAAGTACAGTAGGATTTTCCGCATTGCGGTGGTGGTTATTTTACTTGCCTGGTGGCTGGTGGGATTAACAGGCACACCGGCTATGGCGGCGCCACTGCTTGAGCTATCACCGGACTCTGGCGCGATGGGAACCACGGTTACCATTTCAGGAGAGAACTTCGATTCTTTTAAGGGGGACGAAATCTATATCTTTTTCGACGATAAGGAAATCAGTGCCAGCCCGATAGTTGTCCCGCAAACAGGCAGTTTCCAGCGTGATTTCAATATACCGGAAGATGCCGGGCCTGGAAAGCATACTATCAGGGCGAGGGCTGAATGGGGCTCAACACTGGCAACAAACACCTTTACCGTTCTGGAGCCTGAAATCAGCCTGAGCATTGAATCGGGTTCGGTAGGCAGCAAGCTGGTCGTGGACGGAGAAGGTTTTTACGCCAATAAGGTGGTGTCTGTATATTATGATAATAAAATACTCGGTACACTGACGGCATCATCCACCGGGGAATTCAGTTACAGCTTCAATGTCCCGGACAGCACCGCCGGAACGCATGATATTATAGCGGCGAATGCTAAAGATAATTACTACGAAGTTGAGTTTGAAGTGATACCGTGGATTACTATTAATCCGGTTACAGGAGCGGTGGGGAGTATCATGAAGGTCAACGGCAACGGCTTTGCTTCAAAAAGCGACGTGTCTGTTTTCTTCCAGTACGATGAAGTTGCCTATGCCAAGACGGATGAATCCGGCACTTTTAGGCTTGCCTCCTTCAATGTACCGCTGGCACCTCCGGGCACTTACGACGTTAGGGTTAAGGATGAAGAAAAAAACACGGCCAAATACGAGTTTACTATCACCGCCGGCGCCAGTATTGACCAGAAAACGGCCAGCGTTGGCAGCGAGCTTACCGTCAGCGGTACCGGCTTTGAAGCCAACGGGGAGATAGGTATTGAATTTGACGGCGTGGCAGTGGCAACTATAGCCGCTGATAGCAGCGGGTCGTTTCAGATTGTTTTCAAGGTGCCGGCGAGCCAGCATGGAGAACACACCATCAGCGTAAGTGATGGCGTTAATATCAGGCAGCTTGTCTTTGAAATTGAGTCGGAAGCGCCTCCGGTCCCGGCACCGTTATTGCCAGGTGACGGAAACGAGACGAAGGCAGCAACTTATTTCGACTGGGCAGATGTTGACGACCCGAGTTTACCGTTGCGCTATCAATTACAAATAGCGTCCGATGGTGATTTTGCCTTCGTGGTTATGGAGAAAACGCTGGCCGAATCTGAATATACGCTGAGCGATGAAATGGCACTGGCAGCAGTGACCGAGGACTCACCCTATTACTGGCGGGTAAAGGCGACTGACGGGGCGGCAAATGAGAGCGAGTGGTCAGCCCCTCGGTCGTTTTTGGTGCTGGCACCACCGGCGCCGGTACTGCTGTCGCCGGAAAACGGCGGTGAAGCAGAAGCCCAGGCATATTTTGACTGGGAGGATGTTACGAGCTTGAGTCTACCTGTTACATATCAGCTTCAGGTTGCCGCGACTAAAGATTTCACTAAACTGGTACTGGAAAAAGAAGGGCTGACCGAGTCCGAATACACCGTAATGGAAGAAGAGAAACTGGCAGCGGTAAAGAAAAACGCCCCCTATTACTGGAGAGTAAGAGCCGTTGATGATGCCGGTAATGAGAGTGAATGGTCAACGCCCGGTTCATTTACCGTGGGCTTCTACCTGGCGCTGCCCAACTGGGCACTTTATATACTGATAGCCTTTGGCGCCATAATAATTGGTTTTCTGGCCTTCTGGCTGGGAAGGAGAACCGCTTACAGCGAATCATAGCCAAGCTTAAATTAAATTGGAGGCAACGGAATGAAGAGTGTGCACATGCTGAGGTTAATAGTTTTAATTGTGGTTATGGCCTTGCTGGTCATGGCGGTACCGGTGACTGCACAGACCCGCTCCATTGAGCTGGACCCCGAAGAGGGAACCGTCGGTAGTACGGTTACTGTGGTGGGGGAAGGTTTCAATAAGAGTACCGAGTCTACCGATAGATATATCATCATTTACTTTTCGAGTCAGAAGGCCTCGACTATTGATGTCATTGACGCCAAAGTCACCATCTATGAAGTGGTCAGGGACGGTATATGGCTAAATTTCGATGGTGAATTCAACGAAGCATTCACTGTCCCGGCGGAACTGAACGATGGCGATGATACCGCGGATGTGGTCTCCGGCACCTACTATGCATACGTATGCTACTATACTTTAACGCCGCCTTATAACGTCGTTAAGACAATCCGGGCGGTGGCTGAGTTTACCGTCATCGGCGGTGATATCACTATTGACCCCGAGGAAGGACCGGTGGGCAGTGAGGTTGAAATTACCGGCGAGGACTTTATGGCTGATGAAGGAATCACCGTTTTCTATGACGATAATGAGATAGAGATTGAGAGCGGCGATGATGAGACGGATAGTGCTGGTGAGTTTGTCAGCACCATCCTTATCCCGGAAAGTATCGCCGGTACCCACACCATAAAGGTTACCGTGGGCGGCAGCGAGGCCGAGGCCGAGTTCACCGTTGAAACGGAGATAGTCCTCGACCCGACTTCGGGGGAGGCGGGCGCTGAAGTTATAGTAAACGGCGCCGGCTTTGGGCGGAGGAGTGACGTGGTCGTATATTTCGATGCTGAAGGAGTGGTCACGGACACCACCAGTTCCGACGGTAGCTTTGATGCTACCTTTACCGTGCCCGAGCTTGATAAGGGTATTTACGATGTGGAAGCGGAGGACGACGATGGGAATCTGGACACGGCCAAATTCACCATAACGGTACCGGAACCAACGCAACCAACGCCGACCCCGACACCTTCACCATCAGCTACGGCGATAAACGTTAGCGCCGCCAGTGGCAAAGTCGGCTCCGACCTTATAATCACCGGTGCCGGATTTGCCGCCAGCGGAATGGTTACTATCGAGTTTGGCGATGAGATTCTGGACACGGTTGTTGCTGATGCCAGTGGCATATTTGTCGCCGTTCTAAAGGTTCCATCGGCCAAGGCTGGAGAGCATGCGATATCCATCAGCGATGGTACCAACACCGATGAGGTAACATTCACGGTAGAGGCCGTCCCACCGCCGATACCGAAGCCCCTTCTGCCAGAGATGGGCGTGAAGGCGGAAACAC
>JAHJTL010000080.1 GCA_018829775.1 Chloroflexota bacterium
CAGAATTGCCATCATGGGCCAAATATGCAGTTGTGATGGCTATTGCCATGGACTATCAGCGGTTAAGGAGGAGCCCGGCCGTAGAAGGCGGTACGGATTTAGCCTATTCCCAGATGGCATTCACGGCCGCGTCCCTGGCGACATATATCCGCAAGCTGGGTTATCATGCTATCCCCTGCGGTAATGATATGGCGCTAAGTATTCCTCTGGCGGTAGACGCCGGACTGGGGGAGCTAGGCAGAAACGGCCTGCTCATAACGGAGCAATTCGGACCACGGGTGAGAATATGCAAAGTATTCACCGAACTCCCCCTTGAAACGGATTCGCCAGTAGACATAGGCGTACAGCATTTTTGTGAGAGATGTAAAATCTGTGCTGATTCATGCCCCAGCAAAGCAATCGTGTCTGGCGACAGGACCGATAAAGCCTGGGACAATTCAAATAGCGTCAATGTACTTAAATGGCCGGTAAAAGCAATAAATTGCCTGACCTACTGGTTAAAGAATAGAGCGGATTGCGCCGTCTGCCTTCGCACCTGTCCATTTAACAAACCGGATGGGATGCTTCATACCGTCGTCAGGAAAACTATAGAGAAAACCTCTGCGTTTGACCGATTTTTCATCAGAATGGACAAGGTATTCAGATACGGTGAACAGGCCCTCACCGAACTGGACGACTGAAATCCAAGGCGGGAAGGAAAAGCAGTTTCTTATAAATACCAGGCTCTTTGGTCCCTGATTGACAGTCCCTGCTTCCAGTAAGGCAAGGGTAAGCCGGTTAAGGCAGTACCTCGGGGTTTAATATATTCTCTGGGCGACCAGAAAAGAAAGCCGCTACATTGTCCACAGCAATTTTCAGGATGTTGCCCTGAGCCCTGGCGGTGTTTGCGGCGACATGGGGAGTCAGCACGGCATTTTCTATGCTCAGGAAGGGGTCATCAGGCCTAATTGGCTCTTCATCATGAACATCCAGGCCTGCTGTAGTCAGTCTCCCTTCCCGAAGCAATTCAGCTAAAGCCAAGTTATCAACCAGTTCGGCCCGGGCGGTATTCACGAAGATGGCACCGCGTTTCATGGATTCCAGCAGGTTTCTGGTAATCATCTTCTCCGTTTCCGGTTTATGCGTCACGTGCAGGGTGACTATGTCCGATTGCCGGAAAAGCTCCTTTAACGTAACGAACTCCACGCCATGCTTGCGCGCCCGTTCCCTGGTGGGGTGTTGCGTCCAGCACAGGACACGCATACCAAATGCCTGGGCCAGACGTGCAACCTCCGCTCCTATACCTCCCAAGCCGACAACACCTAATATCTTGCCCCAGAACTCAGCGGTGAAGTCCCCTTTTTCATATATTCCCTGGTGCATCTGGCTGTTGAAATGCACGATGCGCTTGGCGCAGCAGAGTATAAGGGCCATTGCGTGTGCGGCGACCTCCTCATCCGCATAGTGAGGAGTATTGGTTACGGCGATACCCCTTCTGGTGGCCAGGGACAGGTCTAAAAATTTTCGAGGGTCTGCGCCTAAAAAGGAAATAATCTGCAGCTTCTGACAGGACTCGATTACCTCCGAAGGCATGTCCCAGTTTAAAATGATTCCGTCGGCATCTTTAACTCGCTGCAAATAGCCCTGTGATGTCTCCGCGCGGTCATTGAACCAGACGAACGACCCCAACGCCTCGAGCTTTTTTTCTGACTCGGGCATCAACAAATCCCGTATCTCGGCTGTCCCATCAGGACACACAATTTTCATCGAATGGCATCTCTCTGGTCGAATTGTCAACTGCTATTTGGGCTTAAGCCCCGCTACCAATGGTTTTATAATATCAAGGACTTTGTCTGCCTCCTCAATAGTGATGACACAGGGCGGACAGATGAACATCCTGTTTCCCCGCCAGCCGATAACCCGGGTAAAAATGCCCGCATCAAACAGGTCCTGCCAGAATTTGTCTTTCGTCTGCTGGTCAATTGGCTCTTTGGTATTTTTATCGGTAACCAGTTCAAGCGCTTGAAAAACACCGCGGCCATCAGCATATGCGACGCAGGGTAGCGGTACAAACTCAGCTTCGAGGCGTTGCTTGATATGCTTGCCCACTCTGGCAGCATTTTCAACAACATTATCTCTCACATAGATATCCAGAGCAGCGGAGGAGGCCGCTGCGGCGATGGGGTGTCCGCTGTAGGTAAAGCCGTGCGCCAGCATGTTGTCCTTTAGCACGTCGTAAACCTTATCACTGAGAGCTAACGCGGCAAAAGGCAACGTCGAGTTGACAATCCCCTTGGCCATGGTCATCATGTCGCCTTTGATGCCCCAGTGCTCGCAGGCAAACATTTTACCCGTCCTGGCAAAACCGGACATAATTTCATCAACGATAAGCAGAATATCATATTTTCTGCATAGCTCTGCCACCTGGGGCCACCATTTGGGTGGCGGTTCAATCATGCCCGCCGCCCCCATTATCGGTTCCGCAATAAAAGCGGCGATACTCTCCGGCCCTTCCGCTTGAATTACCGACTCCAGGTAATCGACGCTTGCCTGGCCACAGTCGGGGACATCCCCGAACATACAGCGGTAGCTATACGGCGGGGCCACGTGGATAAAGCCCGGGGATACCGGCCCAAATGGGTTCTGGTTGGCGCCACGGCCCAGGCCAGTCACATTCGTCGATATCCCGGCCGAACCATGATAAGAAGCGTAAAGACTGATGATTTTATATTTACCGGCCAGTCCTTTCCGGCTCCAGTAGAAACGGGCCAGCTTAACTGCAGAATCTACGGCCTCGGCACCGCCCGAGGTAAAGTGAAAGTGATTCAGGTCTCCCGGCGTTAGTTTAGCCAGTTTCTCGCTCACTTCGATGATGTATGGATTGGTAATACCGAAGAAAGTGGTAACGAAGTCTATCTCATTCAGGGCTTTCATTATGGCGTCGATGATTTCCTGTCGCCGGTGGCCTAAATTGACGCATATCAGCTGCGACGAAAGGTCGATATACTCTTTGCCTTCGGTATCATAAAGGTATATGCCATGGGCTTTTTCCATTACTATACCCATGTTCCGGCCGACAGTGTACATACCGTGCACCACTTTTTCGGCATCGGATTTGAGGAGTTCCTGTGTTCTTTTGCTTACCATCTCTGCTCTCCTTACTTTAGATTAACTATACCAATGACTTATCTATGTCATGGGAACTATGGTCCACAGGTCACAGGCACCAACATAACCAATGAGTTCATTCTGCGTCTTCCTGCCTGACGCGACCTCCAGTATCAGGTCAAACAACTCTTTTCCCACGCTTCTAGCATCAGTAATGGTTTTCTCAATATCTACCAAATAATCCAGAATGTCAAAATATTTTTCGAAGTGCTCCTTCTTGGCCGTTATTTTTATGACGGGCACAAAAGGGAATCCATATGGGACGGCGCACTCGGTTGAATACGTAATGACATTACATCCGGCTGCGGCCAGTCCGGTTAATGATGGCAGGTCATGGCCCGGGGTGTCAATGAAAAACAAACCTTTACCCTTGGGGACCTCCCCGTACCCCACAACCTCCATTAAGGGTTTTGTCCCACCCTTACGGACGTCACCTACCGACTTTTCCTCAATGGAACTCAATCCTTCCTCGATATTTTGGGGGTCAGGATTCGAGCCGAAGAGGTCGTAGCCACTGGCCATAAGCCTTTCCTCATAGTCGCGGACTACCTTCAGCATTTTCCGTTTTACTTCGTTATTCACCGCCCTTGCGGCGATAACATGTTCCGCTCCGATGACCTCCGGTGTTTCACTGAAACCGCCGCTACCTCCATTCTCGATAACAAAATCAAGTGCCGTACCCTGAGCAGCGTTGGTTACCAGGCCCGAGATAGGTGTTGAGCCACCGCACTCCACCCCGTGCCGCAAAAATGATACAGGCACAGGTTCCCTAGTCATTCGGGAGGCATCGCTGGCCATTTTCTGCGCGATGTTCATACCCCGGGAGATAGCAGCGCGGACACCGCCCGGCTGATGGAGCATGCATACATCAACCGGTTTGCCCGATTCAGCAATTCCATTGGCAATGATATTCGGGTCAATACCCGGGTTTTCACAACCGGCGCTCACCACAAGCACACCAGCCAGATTGGGATTCTTGCCAAGATTAATAAGCGTGCGAGTTATCACTTCTTTATCGGGGGAAACCAGAGAGCAGTTTTCCCTGTGGGTAAAAGGGACACAGCCATCTACCTCTTTCGCAATCCAGTTGGCCGCATCCGATGTGCAGACCCCGTTTGATATGATGCCTATATTGTTACGTGTCCCTGCCAGACCACCTTTTCTGGAATAACCTAAAAATTCCATCTACCCTCCCTGCTTAATTTACTTTCAGCCGAAGACCGGTCATATTATGTGTGTGGACATGCTGGCCCTGGGCAATATCTTGAGTGGCTTTCCCGATAAGCACACCGTCTTTTATTATCTCCTGACCGGAATCTATTGGTGTAACACTGAATTTATGTTGATAAGGAATGGGCTCAGCCAATTTGACCCGGACCTCTCGACCATATATCTTCACTTCTGCCCCCGGTTTAAGGTCCACCAATGCGACACCGATATTATCTCCGG
>JAHJTL010000081.1 GCA_018829775.1 Chloroflexota bacterium
AAGGAAAGACATGAATACGGGCAAAACCTGTTTGCCGACAGAATTCATAGCTTTCCTCAAACTCGGCCTTGGTCTCCCCGGGAAAGCCAGCAATGACATCGGTGGTGATGGCTGCCTCCGGCAGAGACCTTCTAATCAAGATAACAACTCGCTGATAGTCAGCTGTAGAATAGCGCCGTTTCATCCGCTGGAGAACGGAATCGCTGCCGCTCTGCAAAGAGAGATGGAAGTGCGGGCACAGGCGGCTGTCCTTCCAGAGCTCAAGCAGCTCTGCAGATATTTCCTGAGGCTGCAAGGAAGATAACCTCAGCCTGGTCACCGCGGTTTCCGCCAGGATGCGCTTTAATAGACCAATTAAATCTATGCCCTCGCTGTGGTAGGCTCCGATTTCGGTCCCGGTGAGCACAACCTCCTTCACTCCACCTATTGCCCGATTTTGAATCTCAGCAACGACTTTTTCCACCGGCACGCTTTCCACCCGGCTCCGCACCAGCGGCACGATGCAGTAGCTGCAGAAATTATTGCAGCCGTCCTGAATTTTCAGGAAGGAGCGGTTTCGGCCGTAATTATACACGCCCTGCTCACCCGAAGATGAAGAGGCCGGGCAGCCGAGTTCCCGCAGCCTGTCGAGAACCCGTTCCTTCTGGTCGTTGCCGAGGACGAGGTCAATGCCTTCTATCTGACCCATTTCCTGAGGCGAACTCTCCACATAGCAGCCAATGGCTATCAGCCGGGCAGCACCGTTCCGACGGTGTGCCTGCCGCATAAGGTTCCGTGCCTTGCGGTCAGCGATGTGTGTTACCGTGCAGGTATTCAAGATGTAGACATCAGCCTCATCCACGGATTCGACCAGTTCATAACCCGCCGCCACCAGTTGCCGTGCCAGTGACTCGGTTTCTGCCTGGTTCAGCTTGCAGCCCAGCGTATCCAGAGCGACTCTGTTTCCAATCATTGAAGCCATTCCCCGGTTACATTATAGTGGCGCCCTTCACGAACGGTCAAAGCCAGAGCCTTACTTGCAAATGGACAGCAATTATGGTAAAAAACTAATTAAACCATTAGGAATAAAAAGGGAGCATTACCCATGGATAACATTAAAGACCGGGTTGTTATCACCGGGATGGGCACTCTCAGCCCCCTCGGTTTGGATACCAAAACTACCTGGGAAGGGCTGGTCGCCGGTAAATCCGGTATCGACTACATTACATTATTTGACCCCACTGATATGGAGACCAAGTTTGCTGGCGAGGTGAAAGGATTTGTACCAACGGACTACATTGAACGCAAAGAAGCCCGCCGTATGGACCGTTTTGCCCAACTGGCAGTCGCGGCCAGCCTGGAGGCGGTGGAGTCAGCGCAACTGGAAATCGACCACACCAACGACGAGGACATCGGGGTTATAATCGGCAGCGGAATCGGCGGGCTGACCACCCTTTTTGAACAGGCCAGAATACTCGTGGAAAAAGGGCCCGACCGGGTAAGCCCTTTCCTGGCCCCGATGATGATTTCCGATATTGCCGCCGCCCAGATATCAATCGCACTTGGAACCAAGGGGCCCAATTTCTGCACCACATCAGCCTGTTCCAGCGGCTCAGATGCCATCGGTGCTGCATACGAACTCATCAGACACGGCGATGCTCAGGTTATGCTTGCCGGCGGTACCGAGGCAATCATCAACCCGCTGGGCATTACCGCCTTCAATGCCCTTAAAGCCCTTTCCACCAGAAATGATGCTCCCAAAGAAGCCTCCTGCCCATTTGACGCCAAGCGCGATGGATTTGTCATCAGCGAGGGCGCCTGTGTACTGATATTGGAGAAGCGAGAACACGCCCTGAAAAGAGGCATTCCTGTTCTGGCGGAAATCGTCGCATACAGTGCCACGGCCGATTCCTTTCATGTTACCCAACCGCTGAAAAACGGCGAAGGTGCTGCCAGAGCAATGCAAATCGCGTTGAAAAAGGCAGATGTGTCCCCGTCGGATATCGATTACATCAATGCCCATGGCACGTCCACCCAGCTAAACGATGCCATGGAGACCAGGGCCATCAAAACCGTCTTCGGTGACCACGCCTACAAGGTTCCGATAAGCTCCACCAAGTCAATGCTGGGGCACCTAATCGGCTGTTCCGGGGCTGCTGAAGCGGCGGTCTGCATCCTGTCCATCTTGAGTGGCACTATCCCGCCAACCATCAACTACAACCATCCTGACCCCGATTGTGACCTTGACTACGTGCCAAACATCGCCCGCAAGGCTGAGGTTAATACGGCATTATCCAACTCATTTGGTTTCGGCGGGCATAACTCGGTATTGATATTACGAAGATATTCCGAGGCATAAGCTTGAGTCGCTACCGCTGGAATCTGCAGCCACCGATTCCGCGCCAGTATCTGGCGAACAACTCAAGCATTCCTCCTCTGGTCGTCCAGCTTCTGTTCAATCGCGGCTTGAAGGAGCCAGCGCAACTAACGTCTTTCCTCGCTGCCGACCAAAACCTGTGCAACAGCCCGCTTCTACTGCCGGATATACATAAGGCTGTAGCCAGGATATACCAGGCCCTGCTCTCCGCAGAGCCGATTGCCATATACGGTGACTACGACACCGACGGTGTCACGGCAACCGCCCTCCTGGTTCAGGGTCTTTCTGCACTCGGTGGCACCGTGATTCCCTACATCCCGCACCGTCTGACCGAGGGTTACGGCTTGAAGACCACGGCACTGGAGAACCTCCGTCAGCAGGGCATTGGACTCGTGGTCACCGTCGATTGCGGGATTACCAGCCTGTCAGAAGTCAAACGTGCGAAGAGAATGGGTCTGGACATCGTTATCACCGACCACCACACACCGCTGCCCGAAATACCGCAGGCAGTGGCCATTGTAAATCCCAAAATGGACGGCTCCGAGTATCCCTTTACGGAGCTGACTGGCGCCGGGGTGGCCTTCAAATTACTTCAGGCGCTCTATCAGAGCGTTGGCCGTGGAGACCAGTTAGAGGAGGTGGTGGACCTGGCCGCGCTCGGCACCGTCGCCGATATGTCACCGCTGCTGGGTGAAAACCGCTACCTGGTAAAAGAGGGATTGATGATGATGAACTACAAGCCGCGCCTGGGGATAAGCGCGCTCATCGACCAGGCAGGCGCAGGTGGCGGAAACCTTGACGCCGAAAGCATCTCATGGATGATAGCGCCTCGCCTGAACGCAGCCGGACGGCTGGAACACGCCATGACCAGCTACAAATTGCTCATGACCGACTCCTCGATTGAAGCCCGCCGCCTGGCAAGGTGGCTGGAGCAGAAAAATGCCGAGCGACAGAGACTGACCGCCAGCACACTGGCACGGGCAAGAGAGCAGGTCCTCTCCCACGGTATCTCTCCTCTGCTCATGGCCAGCGATAGTGACTACTTTATCGGCATTGCCGGGCTGGTAGCCAGCCGGCTTGCTGAAGAATTTTACCGCCCGGCTGTGGTCATCAAAACGGGTGAAAAATTGAGCAGCGGCAGCTGCCGCAGTATTCCGGATTTCAATATCATTGCTGCCCTGAAGGAAAGCCGGCACCTGCTTTCGCAGTTCGGCGGTCACTCTCAGGCGGCTGGCTTCACACTGCCCACCAAAAACCTGCCGCAATTTGAGGAAACACTTTTGAACCTGGCCACCACCCAGCTCAGCGGAGTTGACCTGCGCCCCAGCCTCGATATTGACACCGAGGTTACACTGTCCAAACTCGGTGGAGATACCTTCCAGATGACGCAGCAAATGGCGCCTTTCGGTCGCGGCAACCCGGTACCCACCTATCTCAGTCGGCACGTTGAGGTGGTCAACTGCCGTACCATGGGTAACAGTGGTGAACACCTGCGCTTGAAACTCAAACAGGATGGTGCCAGATGGGATGCTGTGGCCTTCCGGCTGGGCAACTGCCTGGCAGATGTCGCCCCGGCTCTGGATATCGTATATAATCTGGAAATAGACCGCTGGCAGGGAAAGGAAACGCTCAGGCTTAATATTCTGGATTTCGCTCCATCGAGTCACTCTTTAGAAAGCAATCAGTACAATGAATAACCAGATAGCACTCATTATCATCGCCACTGTCTGCGCCTATGTCATCGGCTCCATCCCATCGGCGTATATCATGGGCCGACTGCGCAAAGGCGTGGATATTCGCCAGATAGGGAGTCGGAACATGGGGGCAATGAACGTATTCTACCAGATTGGGTTTGTGGAGGGACTTACGGTTCTGGCGATGGACATTGGCAAGGGGGTGGCGGCGGTGGCACTGGCCCGCTGGCTGGGCGTGCCACTCTATGCTCAACTACTGGCCGCAGCCGCCGTCGTGGTGGGTCACGGTTACACTGTCTTTTTAAAATTCCGGGGCGGGAGAGGAGGTGCCACCTGTATTGGTATTCTTATCTACCTCATGCCGTGGGGTATACCTTTCTACGCTGCCACCTTCGGGCTCAGCCTGCTGCTGACACGCTACCCCACTTTAAGCTACAGCCTGGCTTTTCTCTGCTTCCCCTTTGTTGCCTGGCTGAAATACCACTCTGTTGAATTCATTATCTTTTCCATCGGTATACTGCTTCTTCCCTCCATCAAATATATCCCAAGAATAAGGGAAATGCACACCAGGGGAGGCAGCTGGCGCCACGTCTTTCTCCGCAAAGGTCTGAAAGACAGGCTTTAGATATTTTAGAGCCGTTCTTATGCCGTGTGACCCGCTTTGCTGGCTCGAGGTGACATGGTCATGATGATGGCACCGATAAAAGCCGCGCCCGCCATGGTCACCCACGTGCCCTGATAGCTCCCCCAGGTATCAAACACCCAGCCGGCAATCGGGGGGCCGACCATGGTCCCGAGCATCAGAATACCCCAGGCAAAACCAATGATGGTACCGAAGTTGCCCCGTCCGAAGTGTTCCCGTAGCAGTATGCCAACCATAGTATTAATGCCTCCGTATCCAAAGCCCAGGAGAACCAGAAACGGCACCAGCAACCAGTTCCGCCCCGGAGAAACAAATTCAAAACAGAGCAGCCCCAGTGTCAACATGATAAGAGCGAGCGCTGACAATCTTTTGGCGACATATTTGTCGGCAAACCAGCCGAACCCAAAACGTCCGCCGATGCTCAGCAGCGGGATAGCGGTGGCCACAAGGCCTGACATCGTCCGGGCCATGCCTGTGCTGCTCAAGTACGGCATCACGTGCGTTATCACCGCCGGCATCACTATGAACTGCGGCATCACCGCCAGCACGATAAACCAGAAGGCGCGAGTCCTCATCGCCTGCCAGGCAGTGATGCTGGCTTCCTTGGCTGGCGGCTTTATGGAACTTCCGTCAAAGACTGTCCCGCCACCTTTCTCTCCGTCTGGCAGATAGCCATATTGCTCAGGTTTATGCCGCAGGAGCAGTGAGAGCGGTAACCCGATAACGAGCATGCCAATACCCAGAATGACTATCGCTGTCCGCCAATCGTAAAGGTCAACCAATCTGACTACTAATGGAACGAGGAACCCGCTGGAGCCGTAACCGCATATCGTGATGCCGGTGGCCAGGCCCACCCTGCGGTGGAACCAGTTGGCCACCGCGGTTGTGGTGACTGAGATACCGCAACTGCTTATCCCCAGCGACATCAAGATAAAGGCAAGGTAAAACATGCCGATGGATTGTACCTGGCTGAGCAGCAGCAGCCCGAGGCCGATGCAGAGTACACCACCGAAGATGAGCCTCCGCGGTCCCCAGCGGTCGACTATTATGCCCGCAACCGGAGCCAGCAGCCCGGCTTCCAGCCCGCGTATGGATGCGGCTATCGAAATCGAGGTATAGCTCCAGCCAAACTCCTTGGCAATCGGCTCAAAAATGGCGGTGAACCCATAGAAGACCGCACCCGCCATATACAGCGCAATGATGAAACAGGCGCCGACAATCCACCACCCGTAGAAGATTTGGGGGAAACGTCGCGGCGAAGGCATTATTTTTCTGCCCTCATCCACCTCGTCTTAAGAACCAGCAGTGGAACGGCGATCGCCAGGACGATGACGGCGATGACCTGCGCCTGATGCAGGCCGAAGAGGAAGGACGTTCCTTCGCGCAGAAAATCCGTGCCCAGTCGGTATACAGAGTACAGACTGAGGTAGAGCAGAAAAAGGGAGCCATCAGGTTTCAAATGTCCTTTCAGCCTGAGCAATACCCCGAAAACGAGCAGATTCCAGAATATCTCATAAACCGCCGTCGGGTGCGTGGATACCCCGAGCGGGCAAAAACTATCCGGATGCGTATAGACAATGCTCCAGGGCAGGAATGTTTCCAGCCCATAGCAGCAGCCATTGATGGTACAACCGACTCTACCAATCGCCTGTGCCAGGATGATGCCCGGTGCTATCACATCGGCAAAGTAACCGAAATTCATCTTGCTGAACCGGCTGTAAACCCAGACACCTATGGCGGCGCCCAGTATCGCTCCGAAGGCGGTCAGCCCGCCGCCGCCGATTATCTCCCCTGGATGTAGCCCGTAGTATTCCCAGTTGTCAACCACGTGAAGCAGCCGGGACAGTACGAGGCCAGAAGGGATACCCACCAGCGCCGCGGTGAACACGGTATCATATGATACCCCGGCACCCTTTTTCACCTGCCAGACCATCCACAGGACAATGGTGAGAATCGCCAGGGCGATAAAAATGCCGTACCATCTGACTTCTATTGAGCCGATGGTGAAAGCAACCGGGTCAATGCTTATCGTAATCATCGATTCATTTCCCAATCAGGCACAAAGTGCTTCTACAAAGGCTTCAGCGTCAAACTCGGCCATATCCTCCAGCTTTTCCCCGGTACCGATGTACTTAATCGGGATTTGCAGCTCATCACAGATGGCGAGAACAATGCCACCCCTGGCGGTGCCATCCAGCTTGGCCAGAAAAATGCCGGTGACGCCGACGGCATCGGTGAAGTATCTGGCCTGCGTCAGACCGTTCTGGCCGGTGGTGGCATCTATCACCAGAATTACCTCATGCGGTGCCGTATCGTCTGTCTTGGCAGCCACCCGCTTTATCTTTTTTAATTCCTCCATCAGGTTATACTTGGTGTGGAGACGGCCCGCGGTATCAATTATCACTTCGTCGACCTGCCGGTTTTGTGCCGCCTGCAGGGCATCATAGACCACCGCCCCGGGGTCGGCACCCGGCTGGTGGGCGATTACATCCACCCCAACCCGCTCACCCCACTTTTTTAACTGGTCGATGGCCGCCGCCCGGAACGTATCCGCCGCCACCAGCAGCACCCGTTTGCCTTCTTTCTGCAACCGATGGGCATATTTGGCGATGGACGTCGTCTTGCCGCCGCCGTTGACACCGACGAAAAGAGAAACCCTGGGCTGTATTGTAACAGACGGCTCACCTTGAGAAGCGATACTCAGAATATCAACCATCTCCGCCTTCAAGGCGTCTCGCACCATTGCGCCGTTCAGCCTCTCCTTATCCGCTTTCTCCTTTAGCACACCGAGCAATTTGCCCGCGGTATTGATGCCCACATCCGCGCCAATGAGCAGCTCTTCAAACTCGTCCCACACCTCATCGTCAACCGTGGCACGGTCGAAGAGGTGCATGGCCCGGGAAAACCAGGTTTCCCTGCTTCTCTTCAGGGCTTGAATGAGGTTTGCTATCTACCTTACCCCCTTTTCCTCCAAAACAGATGGGGAGAATTGTTGAAAGAGGGGCTTGGTCCCTCCTGAACACCCCACAATTGGTGATATATCTAGTGTTTAGCGAGCAATTCTTCCAACAGTACCTGGGCAGCTTGTTTATCCAGAGGCTGGTTGTTGTTGCCGCACTTCGGCGATTGGATACAGCTCGGGCAGCCGTCCTGACACGGACACTCCACAATCGTCCTTAATGTAGCTTGCCACAATTCAACAATGATGTCAAAACCTTTCTCGGTGATGCCGATGCCGCCGGGATAGGCATCGTAGATGAATACCTGAGCCCGACCGGTGTCCGGGTGCAGCGGCGTGGACACGCCGCCGATATCATTGCGGTCGCACATGGCAAACAGCGGCAGGATACCGATGGCCGCGTGCTCCACAGCGTGCAGGCCTCCGGCATAGTCGAGCTCCGCGCCCTCAAGGCGAGCTTCAATCCCGTCCGGCAGGTCAAACCACAGGCCAACGGTGGCAAAGGTCTGTGGAGGCAGGTCGAGCGGTTCCTCCCCGATAACCTCCTCCGTATATTGCGCCTTCTTTTTGAAACCCACGACGTGGTTGGTGACCTCGACCTCCCCCAGGTACAGGTTCACCTTCCCGACCTTCTTCTTATTCAATACCTTCAC
>JAHJTL010000082.1 GCA_018829775.1 Chloroflexota bacterium
CCGTAACTCTAAAACCATCCAGGCTTCTGCAGGAACTTCAAATTCGCAATCAATGCCTTTGGGCCTGGCCGGAACAAAACCGAAGCGGGGATAATAATCGGGGTGACCCAATACGACTACTATCTCATAGCCAAGAAGTTGGCACTCTCTGAGACCAGCCCGAACCATTTGTGAGCCAATCCCTTTACGCTGGTGCGTTGGAAGAACCGCCATCGGGGCAAGGGCGATTGCCTCGAAGCTCGAACATTCCGATTCTATAACTACTGGGCTGAACGCAATATGCCCCACAATCCTATTATCCTGAACCGCAACCAGCGAAAGTGTCAAAACGCCTCGCTTTCGAAGCTTTTCAATGAGTTCTCCTTCTTCCTTTTGACCAAATGCCTCTTCATTAACATGGCGAATTGCATCTTTATCTTTAGTTGTTTCTGGACGTATTATTAGCAAACAAGTAGCCTCCTGCCAACTTCGCTAGTCTGTCGGCCATTATATCATTAGGGAAGATTGGACGTCACTACAGAAGTTCACCTATTGATACTCCAGCCCCTTTTTAAGACGGTGAATCCCCGTATATAATGTCTATATGGATAAAGCACGCATTGAACAAATCTTAAAACTTTTAATCAACGAGTATGGAAATCGGGACTGGCGGCCGGATGATAGTCCGCTGAACGTGCTGGTCCAGACCATTCTCTCTCAAAATACCTCTGATACAAATTCAAGAAGAGCTTTCAAGTCTCTCCTCACCTTTTTCCCTAGATGGGAGGATGCTGCCGCTGCTGATGTTTACCAGATCGCCAACGCCATAAAAGGCGGGGGGCTGGGGGAAATCAAGGCGAGGTACATCAAGCAGGCGCTCGGGGAAATCCAGCGAAAGCGAGGCCGCCTGGAGCTCGACTTTTTAAATGAGCTTCCTCTGGACGAGGCCAGGGACTGGCTGACGCAGCTGCCGGGAGTGGGCACCAAAACGGCCAACTGCGTCTTTCTTTTTTCTCTGGGCCGACCGGCCCTGCCGGTGGATACTCATATTTATCGCGTGGCAATGCGGCTCGGGCTGATTGATGCCAATACCACGGTGGCGAAGGCCCACAGGTTGCTGGAAAGCCTGGTGCCGCCGGATAAGGTCTATCCTTTTCATGTGCTGATGATTGAACACGGCAGAAAAGTGTGTAAGGCGCAGCGACCACGATGTCCCGCGTGCGCTTTACGGAGGCACTGCCTATATTTCCGGCAAAACCAGCCATCGAAGTAAAGTTCCTTGACAAGAAAAAGGCAATGTAATAAGCTTTTCTTCGGGTCGGACACTGGAGCATTCCTGAATTCCAAATGCACTGGAGGGACGTATATGGATAAAATTGCACGGGCTATGGAGAGCGCGGGATTTCCCAGTGGCGACCGGTATGACCTGCCAAGCTCGACCAAAACCTTCCCCGACGGCGCACACTACCGCGTGGAGATTTCCGGTATGGAGACACCCAAAGTCCTGGCCGCGACATGCGACGAAGCTAAAAAGCAGGGGGTTCCCTTCCACCGCTCGATTTCCGTGGTACGGGGAGCTTCCATGCTCACCCGTGAACAGCTGAGAGAATTTGCCGAAATCGCCCGTGATAACCAGGTGGAGGTTATCATGACGCCGGGACCGCGACCTACCTGGTACACCGGCCGGCAGGTTGCTACTCCAGAAGGTGCCCTTTCCGGGATGCGGATGAGGGGAATGGATTCCGTCCGGCACTACCTGATGGAACTGGAACGCTGTATCGAGCTTGGCTTCCGCGGCTTTCTGGTCTGGGATGAGGGAGTCCTTTCCCTGCTCAATACCATGAAGCAGAACGGTGACCTGCCCGAGGACATCGTATTCAAGGTCTCCATCTTCGCCGGACACGCCAATGCCACGGGAGTAAAACTGGTGGAGTCCCTCGGGGCAGGCAGCTGCAATCCGGTGGCCGACCTGACGCTGCCGGAACTGGCCTCTATTAGGAGCGTGGTGAACATTCCTCTCGATGTACACATTCAGCTCTGGAGCTCAATGGGCGGCTTCAACCGCATCTTTGAGACGCCGGAAATCGCCCGGGTGGCTTCTCCCTGCTACTTCAAGATGGAGCCGGGTCCGGGCCTGGCAATGTACATGCCCTGGGGCATGTCCGAGGATATGCTGGCGGAACTGGGCCGGGAAAAAATCCGCTCCATCAAGAATATTATCGAACTGGTAGAACAGGTTCATCCTGAACTAATAGTATCAAAGCAGGGACCGGAAGACCTGAGAGTGCCCGTGCCAAAGTAAAAGAAGGAGGATTATAGACAGATGCCAAAGAAATCCGTTCTCGATTTTGTGGAGATGAAAAAGAAGGGTGAGAAAATCACCTATCTAACCGCCTATGATTTCCCCATGGCCAGTTTCTGTGAAAAAGCCGGTATCGACATGATACTGGTTGGCGACAGCGCCGCTATGGTTGTCCACGGTTTGCCCGGAACGGTGCCGATGACCATGGACCAGATGATTCAACATTCCCAGATAGTCAGACGGGGCGCGCCCAACACGTTCATCATCGGCGACATGCCTTTCCTCTCTTACCAGGTTTCAAGGGAAGGCGCCATTGAAAACGCCGGTCGGTTCTTCAAAGAGGCGAGCATGGATGCCGTCAAACTGGAAGGTGGTCGCCGGGTCATCAAGCAGATTGAGGGCATCGTTGAAGGCGGCATGTCCGTGATGGGGCACATCGGCCTGACCCCGCAGAGCTCCGGGCAGCTGGGCGGTTTCAAGGCGCAGGGGCGCACCGCGGATACCGCCATGGAGCTGATAAAGGACGCTCTTGCCATTGAAAAAGCGGGTGCCTTTGCCCTTTTGGTGGAAGCAGTTCCTCCGGAAGTGGGTTTGAAAATTTCCGAGATGCTTAAAATCCCGGTGCTGGGCATCGGCGCCGGCATGTACACCGACGGCCAGGTATTGATTATCGGTGATATGCTGGGCTACTTTGAGGCGTTCACGCCCAAGTTCGTCAAGAAATACGCCAATCTTGCCGAGGTCATTGACAAAGCGTTCCGCGAGTATATCGACGATGTCAGAACCGGCAAGTTCCCCGAGGAGAAGCACTGCTACCGCATGGTTGAGGGGGAACTCGACAAGCTGGAATCAATGCTGAAGAATCTGCCACCGCAGTAATAAGCATATACTGGTGAAATCCAAGAAAAGGTAACGGGCGGCGTGGCATTACGCCACGCCGCTTTTTAATCGCCGAGCGACAGGCAGCGCAGAAAGGTTTCCTCGAAGTCCGGCCTTCCAGACAACTCGATATGGTGCGCTTCAGAAGCAATCTTTTCTGCCTGACGCCTTTCTTCCAGGTCGAGCAGGGCTTTCAGGGCACCATCCATGGCCCCGTTGCCGATGAAATGTATTTTTTCCAGTGGGAACGGTGGAATCAGCCCCAAAGTGACCGCCCTTTCACGGTTGATATAGTTGCCGAACACGCCGGCGAGAAGGACTTCCTGGATATCATCGGCGCTGATGCCGGCTTCTTTCATGAGCAGTTCCACACCAGCGCGTATGGCCCCCTTGGCCAGCTGCAATTCGCGGACGTCCTGCTGGGTCAGCGTGACCTCTCTTTCTTCATCTCTGAAGATTATAAATTCCCGCGCTTCCTCACGGACTCTGACCCTCGGTGCCAGTTCCTCCGCCCACCTGGAGTTTACCTCTGCGGGCTGTAGAATGCGGCCTTTGCGGTCGAGCACTCCTGTCCGGTAAAGCTCCGCCACCAGGTCAATCAGACCGGAGCCACAGATACCTTTAGGTGCCACGCTACCGATTACCGAGTAATCTATTTCTGGAGTGGCCTGAAAAGCGCTGATGGCGCCCTTCACCGCACGCATGCCATATTTAATCCGTCCCCCTTCAAAGGCGGGGCCGGCCGCGGTGGAGGCGGTCAGGACTCCCTTTCTGGTAGCCAGCATCACCTCGCCATTGGTGCCGATATCAATGGCGAGCCTGGGAACACGGCTCTGATGCAGCCTTGTCGCCAGGATGACGGCCACGGTATCGGCGCCCACAAAGCTGGCAATCGACGGCATGATGTGTACTTTTGCTCTGGGGTGAATCTGCAAATCCAGTTCGATTGCCGGCAGGTCGAACGGTTGATTCAAGCCTCCAACATACGGCGCCAGCGCAATATATCTGGCCTCCAGTCCCAGTAACGTATGGAGCATGGTGGTATTGCCCACCACCGTAGCTTCGAAAATTCTGTCCCGTTCTCGTTTGGCATTGCGGCACAGCCGGAGCAAAAGCTGGTTTAAACCTTTTACCAGTTCTTTCTGCAGTTTTTCTCGCTTTTCAGGACCCTCTTCTGCATACATTATCCGGGAAACAACGTCGGCACCAAAGGTGATTTGGGGATTGAGCTCCGCATCCAGGGCAACCACCTTACCGGTATGCAGGTCGGCCAGCGCCGCCGCGAGGGTGGTGGTGCCGATGTCGATGGCCACGCCCAGCATATCTCTTTCAGCGCCGGGTGGGTCCAGTTCCACCACGTCATTTCCCACCACCACCGCCTCCCCTTTAAAATTCCACTCACGGAGGCGAGCCGATAGCTCCCGCAGCAATGGCAGTTCGGTGCTTACTGGTTTATCTACGGACCGTTCCAGATACTCGGCGAGGCGGTCCCAGTCGGCCCGCTGGTCCTTTAGAGAAGGCTTACTCAATTCGAAATGAATGCTCCGGACGTTGGGCTGCAGGGAGATTTCCTCCCCGAGCAACCCAAAACTTGCCTTGGCCCTTGAAATCTCTATCTCAGGAAGGCGGACTTCGCCGGACTCCTCCACGGTAACCTGGCAGGCAAGGTGCCAGCCACTGTCCAGTTCCTCCCGGGACAGCTTCTCCTTCTCCGGTTCCGTGTATTTCCGGCTGATTCCAGAGAGCTGTACCTTGCACTTGAGACAGGTACCCTGTCCTCCGCAGGGTGAATCGAGGGGAATCCCGGCTTCTATGAGTGCGGTGCGCAGGTTATCGCCTGCCTTCAGTTTCAGTTCGCGGTCGGGAGGAATGACCCGGACGTTAACCTTCATCTATGACAGCTTCCCCTGCCGATAAGCGGTGATGTATCCGGCGCAGAACTTGTCCCTGTCCAGAATCGTCTCCGCCGCCGCCAGACCGGCCATAAGCTCGCGGTCGGTGGGGTCAATGATTGCCGAATCAAGCCCCTGGGCCATGGCCGCAATTAAGAACGTGCGGTTGATAAGCTTCCGCACCGGCAGCCCATAAGATACGTTGGTCAGCCCGCAGATGGTGTGCACTTCCGGCATTTGCCTGGTGATTTCACCGATAGCCCCGAGCGCGGCGACTGCCGACTGGGTATCGGTGGCTATGGGGTAAATGAGCGGGTCAATGAAAATGTCATCCGGCGCCACACCTTCTTTGGTCAAAATGTCGACCATCTGCCGGGCTATATCTACTTTTTCATCAACGGTACGGCCCATGCCGGCATCGCTCTGGCACAGCACGACGATTCTCGTCCCGTACTGTTTTATCAACGGCAGCATCCCAGCCATACGCTGCTTTTCCATGGTGATGGAATTTACCAGGCACGGCTTCTTCACCAGCTTCAGGGCAACCGCGATTGCCGCCGGGTCCGGACTGTCCAGGCAGAGCGGCAAATCGGTGGCACCCTGCACCACTTCCACCAGCCAGCACAGGAACTCCGCCTCCTGCCCGACGAAGCTGCCGGCGTTTACGTCAATGTAGCTTGCGCCGGCTTCTGTCTGGGACCTTGCCTCATTCCGGATAAAATCGGCATCTTTGGCTTTTATCGCCTCGCTGATTGTCTTGCGAGACGAGTTAATTCTCTCGGCGACAATTAGCATAAAAATTCCTCCTCAACTGATATCGCTAATCGGGCAGCTTGTCCAGGCCGGCAATCTCCCGGAGCAGATTGATGAAGTATTTAAAATTATCAAAAGAAACGTCCGGCGGAATGGCGTGGTCCAGACCGGGGAAGAAACCACCCGTCTTACAGAGGTACGGCACCTTGGACATTACTTCCTCGCGCAGCGCATCTTTCCCCTTGAGGAAAGCCCTTTTATCAATGTGGCCGCCCAGAATGAGCTCCTTGCCGAACTTCTTCCTCAGGGCAATGCCGTCCATGCCTGCCGCCACCTCGAGCGGCCAGGGGAAATTGACTCCGACCTCCTTGAGCCAGATAGGTATCAGTTCTTCGATATTGCCATCGCTGTCCACATGGATGATATCGATACCATTGCTGTGAAGGAAATCGGTAATTGTTTTGTAGCGGGGTATCATGAATTTCTTGAACATATCGGGGGAAATCAAGGGCCCTGCCTTATAGGCCATATCTTCCCAGAACCGGACGAAATCAATCCTCAGGTCTTTGACCGCCCTTTTGGCCACGCCCAGCACCAAATAGAGCACCTGGTCCATCATGTCCTCAACCAGTTTGGGGTCGTCGTAGAACCAGTAAAGCAGTCTCTCCAGCCCCGCCCACTCCCGCAGCACCCCGAAAAAGCCAGCCATCAGCAGTACGGTGGGGGCGTCTTCACTGTTTCGCTGTGCCACATAAGCATCCCAGTCTCTGGGCCATCGCTCGGGAGTATCGGGGTCAAGCCGTTTCTTGTATTCGTTCCAGGAAGCTCTATCCTTAACCGGATGGTCTAAATACTTGGGCATGCGCAGGGGGTGCTCTTTGGAAACCTCAACCGTCTGACCGCCGAAAGCGATTTCGACCCGATGGCGTTCATCTTCTCGAATGACCTTCCGTTCAAAAACGGGGACCACCGGCGGGGTGATAAGGTAATGCCCCGGGCCCATCTGTGTGGGGTCTTCCTTTAAATCGGCACGGTTTACCCCGGCCACGATTTCCTGCGTGCTGTGAATATGGTCAAGCTGAAAATAACGGTTGTAACCATCCTGGTTTAAAATCTCTTTTGGGGCGCCCTGCCTGACCCAGGTTTCGGGTGTTTCCGACCAGTACTTGTTGAACCAGTCATATATCGGGACTTCGTCCGGTCGTTGGCCAAGGCACAGCTCCCGAAAGCGTTTCCGATTGGGCCTGAGAACACTTGATTCCTTCATAGCGCGGTCTCCTTCAGGTCCAGCAGAATGGATTCAATAAGAATTTTTTATCTGTTTAAGTATAGTATCTTTCTAAATGTTGCACAAACTCTCGGCCAGTTCCGCGATGTAGCGGCGGTTTTCCAGTTTACCCTGCCACCGGCCGGGAATGGCATCCACGCCGAGATACGCCCCGGAGATTGCGCCCGTCATCGCTCCGATGGTATCCGTATCGCCACCGAGGCTGATTGCACCAAGTACCGCACCGGCAAATAAATCGGGCCGGGACAGAAAGCAATAAATGGCGGTGGGGACGGAATTAAAGGCTTCAATGCCGTTTCCCAGCTCAAGCACCGTTTTTTCCGGGTCTGGCTGAACCATCAACGCGCTTATTTTGTTCAACTTCTCGCGGTACACCTTTTCCAACGTAAAGTTGATTAGCTTGGACAGGAATTCAGCCCGGTCGAAGTCCGGGGACGGTTCCAGAACAGTAGCCAGGGCAATGGCATAAGCCTGTATAGCAGCGCCTTCCCTGCCCAGCGTATGGGCATGCGTAATTTGACTAGACCCGTAGGCCACATCCCGCAGGGTCTCCCGGTTATCACGATAAAATACGCCGATAGGTGCCGCCCTCATTGCCGAGCCGTTGCCGAAGGAACCACCGCGGTATAATCGCTGGGCCGCTTCATCCCAGGGGACACCGTCTCGAATCATACGGAAGATGCGCGGCGGCCCGGGTCCATAGCCGCGATAGGGCTCGCGCTCATAGTTGCGGACAAAGGTGTATGCCATATCCTCGCCGTCAAATCCCCGGCACCGCAACAGCGATTCGGCAACGCCGAGCATCATGTGGGTATCGTCGGTATAGGTCAATACGGGCAGCCTTTCCGCCACCGTTTCAATTTCCTCGGGTTCCACGCGGTCATAACCTTCAAACGGCGCGCCCAGGGCGTCACCCACTGCCGTGCCGATAAAGGCACCGAGGAATTTCGACTTCAGAGCCGGACCGTCCATCTGAGAAAAGCTTACTTGCTGCTCAGACCCATCGACTGAGCATTCGGGCATTTCTCTGCCTAGAGAAACTCCTTCTCAAAATCGGTGATGGCGGCGTCCAGCAGGTCGAAGGCTTCGTCTATCACCGGTTCGGTGATAGTGAAGGGAGGTGAGACCAGCAGAGCATCACCGCTGACGCCGTTCTTGATGCCAATGGTGGGATAACTCATAATGCCGTGTTCCATGGCGATATGCTGGAGGCGGTTGGCTGCCTGCCGCTTCAGGGCAAAAGGCTCCCGTGCCTCTTTGTTCTGCACCAGCTCGATGCCCATGAGCAGGCCCTTACCCCGTATATCCCCCACCACAGGATGATGGGCCAGCTTTTCTCTCCCCTTCTGGAAAAAGTGCTCGCCAAGCCGGGCACAGCGCTCCACCAGCCCCTCTTTCTGGAGGACATCGATAACCGCCAGGCAGGTGGCCGCCGAGACGGGGTTGCCCTCCATGGTGAAACCGTGCACGAAGCTGGCGCCCGTCTCCGAAAATACCCTGCCGATTTTTTCGTCGATAATCACCACCGCCATCGGGGTATAGCCTCCGGTCATCCCTTTGGCCGAGGTGATGATATCGGGGTTGACGTCCCAGTGATTAATACCAAACCACTTGCCCGTCCGGCCAAAGCCACAGATGACCTCATCGTCGACGAGCAACACATCGTACTTGTCGCAAATATCGCGGATAATAGGGTAGTACTCCGGAACGGGCACCATGCAGGCTGTGCCGGCGCCACCTATCGATTCGATAAAGAAGGCGGCAACGTACTGCGCGCCGACCTGATTGATAATCTCTTCGAGTGCCCGGGCGCATTTAATGTCGCAACCCGGATAGGTGAGCTCGTAAGCACAGTGGTAGCATAACGGGGCCGGTATCTTGGGCCACTGGTGCAGTACCGGCTCAAACTTCTGCCGCCGCATGGTATGCCCGGAAACGGAGAGCGCACCGAGCGTCATGCCGTGATAGCTCTGCCAGCGGGATAGCACCATGTACTTCTCCGGCTTGCCCCTTTCCACATGATACTGGCGGGCGATTTTTATCGCTGTCTCGTTGGCCTCGGAACCGCTGTTGCAGAACTGGCACTGTGTTAAATTGGCCGGGGCAACGCTGATAATGCGTTCTGCCAGTTCCAGAAGCGGCTCGTTGAGCCAGAAGGCACGAAAGAAGAAGGACACTTTATCAATCTGCTTTTTCGTTGCCTCATTTACCTTCTGGTTGCCATGCCCGAGGGAGACGACATGAGGCCCGCCGCTGAAGTCAATGTACTTCTTGCCATTCTGGTCATACAGGTATACGCCATCGCCGCGCTCGCAAATCACTTGCGGCGGAAGGGTTCCATGTAATGTCCCGAAAAGGTGGCTGTTCCGTTTCTGCGCTGTTCCCAATCTATCTGCCATATACTCCCCCTCTGTACTCCGGATGATTACTTTCCGTAAGCTATTTTGTATAGCTCGATTATCTCTTCTTTGCTTGCCTGACGCGGATTATTGGCCGGGCTGCCGCTGGCAATGGCATCCTCGCTCATTTTCGGCGCCAGCTGGTCGAGCTTTTCTTTATCCACGCCCAACTCACGCAGCGACGGTATCTTTATATCCTTAATGAGCTTCTTGACCGCCTCAGCGCCGCGCTTCGCCGCTTCCATTTCGGACAGGCCGTTTATATCCACTCCCATAGCCTCGGCAATACGCGCGTACCGGGTCGGATTTCCCTCCAGGCTGAATTCCATCACCGTGCCGAGGAGGGCGGCATTCGACGCGCCGTGACGCACGTGGAAATAGGCCCCTATGGGCCGCGCCATGCCGTGCACCAGCGCCACGGAAGAATTGCTGAACGCTATCCCGCCCATGAGCGCGCCTATCATAGTCTTTTCCCTCGCCTCCAGGTTTTTCCCGTCAGCCCAGGCCTGCCGCAGATTGCCGGCAATCTGTTCTATGGCGGCAAGGCAGAATAGGTCGCTTATCGGCTGGGCTTTCACCGAAACGTAAGCCTCGATGGCATGGGTCAGCGCATCGATTCCGGTGGCAGCGGTAATATCGGGTGGCAGCAGTACGGTAAGCTGCGGGTCAACGATGGCTATCTCGGGCATCAAAAATGGGCTGCCGATGAGCATTTTAACGTCCCGTCTGGTATCGGTAATGATGGTAAACGGTGTAACCTCGCTGCCGGTTCCGGCCGTCGTGGGCACGGCGATAACCGGTCGGCCTTTCCTGGGGACCTTGCCCAGCCCCATGTAGTCCTCTATTGAGCCTTCGTTGGTGGCCATGACCGATATGGCCTTGGCGGTGTCCATCGGGCTTCCCCCACCGACGGCCAGAAGACAGTCGCACCCGTGGCCCCGAAATGCCTCCAGCCCTTCCTGAACATACTCTACGACTGGTTCCATATTGACGCCATCATAGATGGCATATGCCACGCCGCCCTGTCGCAGCGACTCCAGAACACCATCAAGTATGCCCAGTTTCACCTGGTTCCGGTCGGTCACAATCAGGGCTTTCTTTAAATTTAATTTCTTGCACTCATCGCCAACCTGTTTTGACGACCCGGAACCGGTGATAACGGCGTTGGGAATGCGGAAAGTTTTGACGGGCAGCATAAAGCTCCTCCAGAGATTAATAAATAGGCTAGATGGTAAGCCCCTTTCCAAGGAAAAGTGACTATCGACAAAAGTCTATTATATTCGACTCTTTACGTCAATCCATATGGTAACAGTCCCGCCTTAGTCGTTTGACAAAGATGGCATCCGCAGTTACGATAATGCCATACATCATAACAGGATACGGAACCCGGCCTTTTGGTGATTCACCAACAATGTTGATGCTATAATTGATTGAGGAGGCGTGAAAAATATGGCCGAAAAACCCTTTGAACTGTCATTGACCCCGGATTACCTGAAAAGAATCGAGGAAATCATCACTGCGGGAGGGCGGAGCTCGCTTTATGGCCCGGAAGAAGCGGTTGCCGCCATGAAGCAGCCGAATTTCGACAATGAACGTATGTGGGGCCTGCTACGCGGCTCATATGATATCCACCAGCACACCGGGCCCTCATCGACCACCCAGCGCCTTTTCAGCCAGATCGATTTCGCCATTCAGGCCTGTGAAATGGGGCAGGCGGGCATCGTCTGCAAGGACCATACCCTGCCAACCTCTCCCTCGGTGCAGCTCACCCAGACGGTCGTTGATAAATGGGCCGAGGAACATAACAAGAAAAAGACCGAGGTCTTCGGCGGCGTGGTGCTCAATTATGCCGTCGGCGGACTCAACCCCGACGCGGTCGTGGCCAGCTACCGGGTGGGGGGCAAATATATCTGGTTGCCCAACATGGACGCCGCCCATCACCGCAGTGTAACACGACACTCCAAAGGCGGGGGCATTTCCGTCATCGATGAGAAGGGAAACGTGGTACCGGAGATGAAGGAAATTCTAAAACTGATGGCGGAGACGGATATGGTGCTCGGCCTGTGTCATCAAAGCACGGCGGAACGCTTCGCCGTGGTCAAGGAAGCGGTCGAGATGGGAGTGGAACGCATCGAGGTCAACCACGTCAATTATCCGCTGACCATGGTGACGCCGGAGCAGGCCAAGGAACTGGCCAATATGGGCGCCTGTATCGGCATCTATGCCATGCACCTGGCGCCGCCGGCCTTCGTCTGGGATGAGACGATAGCCTTTTATCAGGCAGTGGGTCCGGAGCGGATTGTCTTCGGCTCTGACTGCGGTCATATTGAGACCGGCCTCCCCTGGGAACAGATGAGAAAACTGATTCTCGGCTTCCTGTTCCGCGGCGTGCCTGACGAACACATAAAAATGATGTGCCAGACCAACGCGCACAATCTGCTGCACTGATATCTATCCTGATAAGTGGAGGTGGGGTATGATGGCGAAACAGAACAATTTACAATTTTTGGAAAAGCCAGAGCTAAGGCAGCCATATCTGATCTGCGGCATTAACGGCTGGGTGGATGGTGGAGAGGCGGCTACGGGCACGACACAGTACCTTATCAAGAAACTGAAAGCTAAAAAATTCGCGGAAATGCCCCTCGACCGTTACCACGTATTCCAGGTGCCGGGGCAGCTATCCCTCAGGCCCCAGATAAAAATCGCGGACGGGCTGCTGAAACAACACGTATTTCCGCGTAACGAGTTCTTCTACTGGGTCAACCCTCATTCGGCTAATGACCTGATTCTCTACCTGGGCACGGAGCCAAACACCAACTGGGAAGAATACACGGAGAATATACTGAATCTCGCCGCGGATTACAGCGCCAGCCGAATTTACGTGCTGGGAGGCGTCCTGGACAAGACGCCGCATACCAAGGAGGCCGGCGTGTTCTGCGCCTGCACATCGAAAGAGTTACGACAGGAGATGTTGAAGTACAGTATGCAGTCGAGCAACTACGAGGGACCAGGCAGCTTCAGCATCACCATGCTCCATCTGTCGCAGAAGAGGAAAATGCCACTGGTGAGCATTATCGCCCGGTCCACCTACTACCCCGAATTCAACATCGTCATTCCGCGCAATCCCAAGGCGATAAAAGCGGTCGTGCTCCGGCTGAACAGCCTTTTCCATCTCAATCTGGACCTCTCTGACCTTGACCAGGAGGCTGACGAGCTGGAGGTGAAGCTCAACTTCATGGCGAGCCATAACCAGGAGTTCCAGGCCTATATTGAGGAGCTGGAAAAGGAATACGTCGAGGTTAAATACGAAGCGCCGCTCGACCTCACAGCCAATGAAGCGGTACAGCTGGCCGAGGAATTTCTGAAAGAGACGAGGGAAGAATAGCTAACTCCGTGGGCGGCTAATAGCCCTCTTCCGCGGCGGCGATTATCGCCTTCAGGTTTTCAATAGGGGTCTGTAGCGAGATGGCACACTCCGGCCCGATGGAGGCAACGCCCGCTTCTATGTTGTACCTGGCCTGTTTATACACATCATCCGGCGTACCCTGCAGCAGGCCCTCAATATTGCCGATGCCCCCCAGCAGCGATACCTGGCCCCCCGCCGCTTCAACAGCTTTCTTCGGGTCGTTCTGCCATTCAAAGTGATAGCCGTCATAGCCCTCGGTGGCGATGTACGGAATACGGTCGAGGCACCGTCCACATATATGCAGGATGGTCGGCCCCCCTATCTGCGCCAGCATCTTACGGTGCACCGGCACCAGGAAGTCGGCATAGGTCTGGGCGCTGACCATGGCTCCGGTGGCGTGGTCGGGAAGCACCACCGCATCGGCACCGGCGCGGAGCTGGGCGTTAGCAACGGCAATGGTCACCGGCATGTACGCCTCCAGGTATGCTCTCACCTGCTCGGGGTCAAGTCGCACCAGGATGAGGAAGTCCTCCACACCGACCGTATGGTAGCAGATGGTCCACGGGCCCATCACCTTGCCGAGTATGGCCACGCGGTCGCCGTACTCACGGCGCAGCTTCGAGATGGCATCGAGCACCACCTTTATGGACGGTTTTTCCAGCAGATTGTCCGGGATAACGACGTCCCCGGGGTTCTTCACCGGGTGCGTCATCGTCTCTGGCATCATATTATCGCTGCCCCAGTTCACCTCGCAGCCGAGGGCGGCCGCCTCCTGCTGAACGCTGAACTCCGGCATGATGGTATCGAAGCCCAGAACCTCGTAGCCGGCGGCGGCCAGTTCCGCCATGGCACTGGCATCGGTATGGGCATCGGGAAAATGGACGCCGACCTTGTTTATCAGTTCCACACAGACAATTGAGGTGGGATTGGAGACGGAAATGCGCTTGCCCTTACGTCCGCCCATCAGGTTGGCCAGGAAACGTCGCCTCGGGGTCAGGTCAGGCTTTTCTCCGTTGGTCTCAGCAGTCATCTTCTTTACTCCTAGACTTCGATTGGTAGGCTGCCATACTTATCAATCAACTCGACGACCCGTCGCACGCGGTTGATATCACCATCGAAGGGTACGTTGTCCCCCATCCCCACGATGAACCGATAACCCGGCGCCATCTCTTTAAACATATTCATGACGTAGGCGTCGAAGTCCTCGTCGCTGTACATCGGCTCAAACAGTATCGACGGTATCCCTCCCCATATGGTTACCTCATCGCCCAGCTGCTCCCGAAATTCTCTCATGGTAACCCCGGTCTGTGGGGCCGGCGTAATCGCCTCTGCGATGTCGATACCGGTCTCACGGAACAGGGGGTTCAAGCGTCTCATCTCCCCGTCGGCATGTACCGTGGCCAGGCAGCCGTGGGCATGGAGAAAGTCGCACACCTCCCGAAACCAGGGCACAAAATACTTCCGGAATACCGGCGTCTGAATGTCATCGCTCCAGTTGCTGCAGACCTGCAGTATCTCAAGTCCGCTGGTGACGGTTATCTCACGCTTTTTGCGGTCCAGTTCGTTCAAGAGCTCGATCAACTCCTCAACTTCCGCCGGGCGGTCAGCAAGCTCGTAGAAAAAAGTTTCATAGCCCAGTATTTCACGCATGACCCGCTGTACCGGCGACCAGGCCCTGCCCACCGGCGCAATAACTGTCCCTTCCTCACCAAGCTCGTCGCGCATCTTCTCCAGTGGCTCAAAATTGGCCACCGGCACCGTGTGCTCGATGACATACTTGAGCACCGGGTAGTCTTTTTCGCTCTTGAATAGTTTCTCCATCTCGTACTTGACCGAATACCCCTCGGACGTGTCCAAAATTTCTTTCTTGGTTACCGTTCCGACAGGAGTACGGTACTCGGTATCGATATAAGGCGGGTCCTGTTTCTCTATCACTTCCATATCATGGTATTCTTCCCTGACGAGGGAGGCGAACAGGCGATACTGAATGCCGGCGCCGAGGTCACGGACGACGTCTATCTGGCTCCGGCCCCGGTATTTATCGGGAAGCGTGCCGTGGGCATCGTGATATTTATACCAGAGGTCGATGCGCGCCCCGAAGGGCAGTTTGTCCTGCTTTTCGCCCCGCGCCGCCGCCAGTATCCTTTGCTTCTGCGTCATTGTCATTTGTAACCTGAACCCCTGTGCTTATATCTGAACCGGCAGTCGACCATGTTTATCGATAAGCTCCGCGACCCTGCCGACGCGGTTGATATCGCCGTCGAAGGGCAGATTATCTCCCATCCCCACGATGAACCGGTACCCCGGCGCCATCTCTTTAAACATATTCCTGACGAAGGCATCAAAGTCCTCATCGCTGTACATCGGCTCAAAGAGTATCGACGGTATCCCTCCCCATATGGTTGCCTCATCGCCCAGCTGCTCCCGGAACTCCTTCATACTGACCAGGGTCTGTGGGGCGGGGGTGATTGCCTCGGCAATATCTATAGAGGTTTCCCTAAACATGGGATTCAGGCGCCGCATTTCGCCATCGGTGTGCGCCATGACCAAGCGCCCGTGGGAATGGAGAAACTCGCATACCTCCTGAAACCAGGGCACAAAATACTTGCGGAATACCGGCGTCTGAATATCATCGCTCCAGTTGGCGCAGATATTGAATATTTCCAGGTCGCACTCTATGCCCACCTGCAGCTTTCTTCTCTCCAGGTCTTTCACCACCTCTATCATCTCCTCCACCCGCGCCGGGCGGTCCGCCAGCTCATAGAAAAACTCTTCGTAGCCGATTATTTCACGCATTACACGCTGTACCGGCGACCAGAGCCCGCCGGCTGCGGTCATCACCATGCCGTCCTCGCCAACTTCTTCCCGTAATTTAGAATATGGCTCAAAATTCTCCACCGCCTCGGTGTGTTCCATGACGTACTTTATTACCGGGTAATCTTTCTCACTCTTAAAGATTTTCTCCATTTCATACTTTATCCAGGGCCCTTCGGAAGTATCGAAGAGTTCCTTTTTGGCCACGGTGCCGATGGGTGTATGGTATTCGGTAGTGATATAAGGCGGGTTGTTTGTTTCCACCACTTCCATATCCCGGTATTCTTCCCTGGTTACGGCAAAGAAGCGCATCTGGGCGCCGGCACCCAGGTCGCGCAGAATATCGGTCTGGCTCCATCCCTTATATTTATCGGGGAGTGTGCCGTGGGCGGAATGGTAGTTATACCACACGTCAATGCGCGCCCCGTAGGGCAGTTTATCCAGATGCTCACCACGCACCGCCGCCAGTATCTGCTGTTTATGAGTCATTGCCATTCGTAATCTGGATCTCTCGAGATAAGTTCCTATTTCCCCAGAAGCTGCTTGCACGCTGGCACCGCCCGGCCACCGTCATGAGCATAGCTATCGGCGCCGATGTAGTTGGCATAGTCCTGCGTGACCGGCGCCCCACCGACAATCACCTTCACGCTGGAACGCAGCCCCACCTCCTCCAGCGACTTGATGACCTTACCCATCACCGGCATGGTCGTCGTCAACAGGGCCGACATGCCCAGAATATCCGGCTTTTTCTCCTTCACCTCGTCAATGAATTTCTGGACCGACACGTTGAGCCCGAGGTCAAAGACCTCAAAGCCGTTCCCGCTGAGAAAGGTGGCGACCACGTTCTTGCCTATGTCGTGCATGTCGCCCTCAACGGTGCCGATGACCACCCTGCCGATGGTCAGAACGCCGGTCTTCTCCAGTGCCGGCTGGAGCACCTCAAGGGCAGCCTTCATCGCCCGCGCCGCCATGAGCATATCGGGTAAAAAGTACTCGCCGCTGGAGAATTTCTCACCCACCACCGCCATGCCGGCCTGTAATCCCTGCGCGACGATGTCCTGCGGGTTGGTGCCGGCATCGAACGCCGCCTGAGTCAACGCCACGGTTTTTTCACGGTCGCCCTGGTCAATCGCCTGGGCCAAAAGAGACAAATCAGCCATCTAACCGACTCCTTTCTTTCTTGATAAAGACAAATAAATGGTAAAACTATTAAATTCTAGGCAAACGCGGCATAATTGTCCAGTAATCCTGGTACCGCCCGATGCAGTCAGCTAACATATAATCTATTCTCTTTGATATACCGGTTGACCGGCTCGGGGACAAGGTGGCGCACCGAAAGGCCTCTGGCAACGCGTTCCCTGATGTCCGTGGCGTTGATATCAACCTGCGGCTGCTTCATGAGCATAACCCGCTGCGTTATGCCCGGGATTTCCGCCTCCAGCGCTTTCAAATCCGGCTTTTTCACGCCCGGCCTGGGTACCGCTACCAGGTAACAGAGCTCGATGAGGTTTGGCGCTTCATGCCACTGCGGGAGCTGCATCAGGTTATCCTGCCCCAGTATAAAGAACAATTCATCCTCGGCATTGAGTTGCTCTTTCAGCGCGGTAATGGTATCAATCGTATAAGTTGGTCCAGACCGTTCTATTTCGATTTCAGAGATGCTGAAATAGGGCGTGTCGTCCAGCGCCAGCCGCAGCATATGCAGTCGGTGTTCGGCCGCCGTGATGATACGCTCTGGCTTGAGCCATGGCTGGCCAGCCGGGATGAAAAGTACTTCGTTCAAGTTGAGCTGCGCTCTGACCACATCGGCGACGATAAGGTGACCGTTGTGCACCGGGTCAAATGTGCCCCCCAGAATACCTGTGTTCATTGCATTACCACTCCCACTCCAGAGCTCCGCAGCGTACCTTGTTACCGGGCTTAATACCCGCCTTCTCCAGTTCCCTGACAACACCGGCCCGGGAAAGCTGATGCTTGAGCTGGGCGCGTAACTCATCCTCAGAAACCCCCCGCACGGTCACAATACGTTCCAGTTCAGGGAACTGAATGACAAAGGTTTCACCTTCCCTCCTTACCCTTGGACCACGATCTCTGGGCTGAGGACGAAATACCTTCCTCGGTGCCTCCTTAAGAGCAAGTTGGCTCCTCTCTACCTGTTTCAGCTTCTCGGCCAAGGCCACCATAAGCTCGTTAACACCCTGTCCCGTCGCTGCCGACACGAAAAATACCTCGATTCCTCCCTGCTGAAATGATTCCTCTATCTCTCTTTGCCTGGCTGCTACCTGCGGCAAGTCAATTTTATTCACCGTAACAAGTTGCGGTTTTTGTGCCAGTGCCGAATCATAAAGGCTGAGTTCATTATTCACCCGTATCATATCATCCGCCGGCGATTCGTGGCTGCCATCAATGAGGTGGAGCAGCATCTTGGTGCGCAAACTGTGACGGAGAAATTCGTGGCCCAGGCCACGACCGAGGTGAGCGTCCTCAATCAATCCCGGTATTTCGGCCAGGACAAAATTCTGTATCCCGACCTCTGCTGCTCCCAGAATCGGTTCCAACGTGGTGAATGGATAGCTGGCGATTTTAGGCCTGGCGGCGGAAGCTTTTGCCAGTAAAGTCGACTTACCCGCGTTGGGATAGCCAATGATGCCGACATCGGCTATGAGCCTCAGTTCCAGTATAATTTCTCGTTCCTCACCGGGTTCTCCTCGCTGTGCGATACGCGGGGCCTGCTGGGTGGAGGAGGCGAAACGCGCATTGCCCCTGCCACCTCGCCCACCCCTGGCTCCAATCACCTGCTCACTGTCTACCTTCAGGTCGGCAATCAGCTCATCCTCAGGCAGGGCTGTTTTATTGGCAACCACTGTCCCCGGAGGCACTGCCAGTATCAGGTCGCTGCCATTCCTGCCGTGTTTTCTCTTGCCCCCGCCATGTCGGCCATCACTGGCACGATATAGCTTTCGGTACCGGTATTTTCTCAGATTGGTTACTGCTTTCTCTGCCCTGATAACCACGTTTCCTCCGTTTCCCCCGTCCCCTCCATCCGGACCACCGAAGGGTACAAACTTCTCTCGCCTGAAGCTGATTATACCATTGCCGCCATCACCGGCCTTAATCAGTATTTCTACTTTATCTATCATTCTAGCAAATTACCCATCTATTAAATCCGTATATTATATATAATTATATAAAGTATATAAGAATTTAATAGTAGTTATAATTATAAGCCTTTTTCCTTTTTATTTTTCAAATTAGGTTGAACTCGTGTTGTAAGTGGCAAGGTCGGATAGAATTATCAAAAATTATTCAAAAACAAATAAAAAAGAAGTATCGCTGCAAAAAGAACAATTAAATGCTGCCGATATGTTATCAATACAGGGAGGTTTTACTTTGAGTTTTCTTTTAGCGGGTGCTTGATAATTTTTTGTATTTCGGCAACCTTTTGCTTTAGTGCTCTGTTGCTGCTTAGTTCGGCAGCGAGCTTTTTACAGGAGTTGGTAACGGACGAGGGGTCTCTATCTCCCAGCAGGGCACCAACCTGGGCCAATGAACAGCTGGTGTTCTGGCGAAGGAGGTACATGGCAACACGTCGGACCAGGGAGGTCTCTTTATCTCTCTTGCTGCTCCTCAGGTCATCCGGTTTCAGGCCAAAGCTGCTGGCAACGGCGTTAATCACCAAGCTGTGCGTACTTATATCGACAGTCCTCTCTCTGCTGCCTATGTCTGCTATTGCTTGTTCTGCAAGTTCCAGAGAGGGCGGGGCATCAAGTAACTTAGCGAAAGCGGTCACGCGATTCAATGACCCCTCGAGCTCTCTGATGTTCTGCTGCCCCTGGCTGGCGATGAATTTAAGGACATCATCGGCGATATTTATACCCCTCTGCTTGGCTTTTGATTGTAAGATGGCTTGGCGTGTCTCCAAGCCCGGGGGCTGAATATCGACCACGAGCCCCCACTCGAAGCGAGACCGCAGCCTTTTATCCAGCAGTGGAATTGCCTTCGGCGGCTGGTCACTGGTGACCACAATCTGGCGGTTAGCATTGTGGAGGGCGTTAAACGTGTGGAAAAAGCTCTCCTCCGTCTGCTTCTTGCCGCCGATGAATTGGATATCATCGATTAAAAGCATTCCAGCATGGCGATATTTCAGGTGAAAATCGTCAACCTTTTTCTTGCGGATTGCACTGACGAATTCATTGGTAAACTGCTCGGCGCTGATGCAAATGACCTGGATATGCCTGGACTGTGCTATATGCGCAATGGCAAGTAAAAGATGAGTTTTGCCCAGCCCCACGACCCCGTAGATATAGAGCGGATTATAGATTTTACCCGGATTCAAGGCAACGCCCTGAGCCGCCGCATAGGCCAGCCGGTTACCATCGCCAACGATGAAGCTATCGAAGACGTATTTAGGATTGAACTGAGGAGTATCTGTTAGCGCCGGATTTAAAATGTCCGGGTCCTCTTTGTGCCCATTCGATGAATTCTTATATTTGCCATCGACCTGAAAAGAAACCCGGATTTCCGGGGAGGATGTGAGGTGAATGAGCGTCTTTTCAATCAGGGAACGCTGGTTCCGGTCCAGATATTCGGCGATAAAAGTGTTGGGTACGCTGACAACAAAGTGGTCATTGTGGTACTCTAAGCCTACCGTCTTTTCAAGCCATGTTCGGTAATTTGACCTGCTGACCTGAATCTGCAATTCGCCCAGGGCCGCGCCCCAAATTTCTCGTGCTGGTCTATTTTCCATTAATCAGTTCAGAATAGTAAAAGAATTTTTCAATATATATATCTGGCAAATCCCCTCGACCTGGATTCGACTCCTCCTTTTTAAAGCAAAAAAATACCCCTACCAAAAATGGATGTCAGAAATTTTACCGGGGTAGTTGCTGGCTGGAAGATTAATTAATAAATAAGAACAACGATTAATAGAATACTACCGTGCCCTTTTTCTGGCAAGGGTTTTGCTGGTAATCGCTGGGCATTTTCAAACCCCATCAAGCCTTACCAAGTGTATCAAACTCCGTTTCTTGCTCGATTTTGCAACCATAAGTACAAAATATAAAGTTGTTGTAAAAAATTAACAATGTTACAATTTTACACGATGAGACCAGAATTGCGCGTGCTTTTCATGGGTACCCCGGAATTCGCCATCCCCCCGCTTGAGAAGCTGGTTCACGAGCATTGCCGGGTGGTGGCGGTCTATACCCAGCCCGATAAACCTGGCGGCAGGGGACGCTCTCTGCTTATCTCACCGGTGAAGATGGCGGCGTTGAGTATGGATTTGCCGGTGGTTCAGCCGGCCAGTTTAAAAGAGAAGGCGGCCGTGGGACGGCTCGCTGGTTTCCAGCCGGATGTTATCATTGTAGCGGCCTTCGGGCAGATATTGCCCCAAACGGTTCTGAACATCCCCCGCTACGGCTGCCTGAATATTCATCCTTCACGGCTGCCCAGGTACAGAGGCGCATCGCCGGTGGCAGCAGCGATACTCGCCGGCGACGAGGTCACTGGTGTTACCATCATGCTGTTAGACAGCGGCCTGGATACCGGGCCTCTCCTTGCTCAGGAAAAGATGGCGATATCGTCGCCGGACACGACGGGCTCACTGTCAATCAAGCTCTCTCATATGGCGGCAGAGATGCTCCCCCGTGTGCTTAGTCGCTGGACGGCAGGTGAAATTACACCCCGGCCCCAGAACGAGGCCGAGGCCACCTATTCGCACGCCATTAAAAAGGAGGACGGCGAGATCGACTGGCAACTCCCGGCAGATGATATCTGGCGGCGCGTCCGTGCCTTTCAACCCTGGCCGGGAGCATATACCCGCTGGGCTGGCAGGCGACTTGAAATCATTGACGCCGTGGCTCTGTCGGGTCAAGGTGAGCATAAAGTGGGTGAGGTGGTGGCATTGAGGGAGGGAGCCGCCTTCGGCGTCAGCACGGGGAAAGGGATTCTGGGTGTCATTAAGGTGCAGCTACAGGGCAAACAGGCCATGTCCGCGGTTGATTTCCTGAGAGGGCAGCGGCGGTTAGTTGGCGCCGTGCTGCCGAGTTAGGCAAGGAGGAAAGATTGGTTTCGGAAAACGACCTGGATAAATTTGAGACACTGGTGGCGATAATCGCCCGGCTGCGCGGACCGGGAGGCTGTCCCTGGGATAAAGAGCAGACCCATGAGTCGCTGCGTGAAGCGTTGCTTGAGGAGTGCTATGAGGTTCTGGAAGCACTCGATGAAAAGAGCAGCCGGAGACTGTCCGAGGAACTGGGCGACCTGCTGATGCAGATAGTATTCCACGCGCAACTCGCTGCCGAATCAGGCGAATTCCAGCTGCGTGACGTGATACAAAATATCAACCGCAAGCTCATTCAGCGTCACCCCCACGTCTTCGGCTCGGTAAAGGTAAAGGATGCCGGCGAGGCACTGGTCAACTGGGAGGCACTGAAGAAAAAGGAGAAGGGAGAGAAAGCCTCACTGCTGGACAATGTGCCGAAAAAGCTGCCGGCGCTGGGCTACAGCCAGGAAATCCAGGACAGGGCGGCCAGAACCGGATTTGACTGGGAAAACATTGGAGGTATTATTGACAAGCTGGTCGAGGAAGTTGGCGAACTGAAAAGGGCGGACAGCCAGCAAGAAAAGGTGCACGAGTTCGGCGACCTGCTCTTTACGCTGGTTAACGTGGCGCGCTGGTTGGGTATGGACTCGGAGTCGGCACTGCGGGAGGCTAACCGCAGGTTTTATAAGCGTTTTTCCCATATGGAGGAGACCTGCCGCAAACGTGGGGTGAGCCTTGCCGACTTATCCTTTGACGAGCAAAACGAACTGTGGGAAGAGGCGAAAAAGAAGGTAGATTGATACTGAACGGCATAAATATCTGTTCTGTAGTTCGGAAATTCGTTATGTTATAATACTTTAAAACGATGTGGTTAGGAGAGCAGAGGGAGGCGAAGTTTAAAATGATTGGAGTATTTTCAAGGCCGAAAATTTCTCCTTTTATGATTAATAGGATAGAGAATCTGCGTCGTGCACTGGAGGAAGAGGAGGAGGATATTCGGGAGGGGTTAGAGGCTCTGGCGGACAAAAAAGGTACTATCACTTGGGAACAATACGAACGGCAGAGGATGGAGCGTGAATCCCGAGGCGAGTTACCAGATTGATCTACGCCGAGCCGCCCAGAAACAGTTAGACAAGCTTACTGGCCGAGATTACCACGTTGTTGCTGAAGCTATCTCTGCTTTAGCGAAACAGCCAAGACCACAAAATGTAGAAAAACTCGCAGAAAGCGGCCTATTGCGTATCAGAATTAGAGCTTTCCGGATAGTCTATTCAATCGATGATAAGGAACGTCTGGTTACAGTAGTTAAGGTAGCCAGGCGTTCAGAAGATACTTACAGAAGACTGTGAAAATGGTCGGGGCGAGAGGATTTGAACCTCCGACCTCAGCGTCCCGAACGCTGCGCGCTAACCGGACTGCGCTACGCCCCGACAGCACTAATTATAGACGGAATTACCTGTTCTATCAAGGAAAGCAGATGAAATACGTTATTTTAATCATGGATGGGGCCTCCGGATATCCCATCCCCGAGCGTGCGGGAAAGACATCTCTGGAGCTGGCACACACACCCAACCTGGATGCGCTGGCGAAAGAAGGCACCGTCGGGCTGGCCCGCACCGTGCCGCCCGGCATGGAGGCGAGCAGCGCCTGCGCTTGCATGTCGGTGCTGGGCTATGACCCGAAAGTGTATTATAAGGGCCGCGCCGGCATTGAAGCGAGGAGCATGGGTATTCCCATCAGCGATGGGGAGGTGGTGTTCCGCTGCAACCTGGTGGCAGTTCGGGACGGGAAGATGTGGAGCTACAGCTCGGGCTACATCAGCACCGAGGAAGCCCATGCCATGATTGATGCCCTGAATGCAACCCTTGCCAGCGATGAGGTGCAGTTCTACCCCGGCGTCAGCTACCGGCATATCTGCAAAATCAAGGGGCACGAGGAGACACTCCAGGCCGAGTGCACGTCGCCGCACGATATTCCCGGGAAGGCAATTGCCGAACACCTGCCCCGTGGCCAGGGAAGCGAAGTGCTGCGCGACCTGATGGCACGCTCGGAGGCGGTTCTCAAAAAACACCCGGTGAACCGGGAACGGATAGCGCGCGGTGTCATACCGGCCACCATGATATGGCTGTTCTGGGGGAGCAGTCGCTTGCCGGATATGCCGTCTTTTGAAGGCAGGTACGGCCTCGGAGCAGCCATGACCTCGGGGGTTGATTTGCTCGACGGGTTGGCGCAGCTTGCCGGGATGGAGGTACTGGATATCCCCGGCGTAACCGACAACATAGATAACGATTATGCGGCGCAGGCCAACGGAGCCATTGAGGCACTGTCGGAATATGACCTGGTGGTAGTTCACATTGAAGCGCCGGACGAGGCGGCGCATGACCGCGCCATCGACGCCAAAATCGAGGCCATTCAGAAAATCGATGCCGAGGTGGTCAGCCGACTGCGCGCATATCCGGGCGATATCCGCCTTCTCATTATGCCTGACCACCCCACCCCGATACTCGTGCAGACCCATACCGATGACCCCGTGCCCTTTCTCATCTGGGGAGCGGGGGTAAAGCCAAACGGCGCCGGCAGGTTTACCGAGGACGAAGCGAAAAGAACTGGCCTTTTCCTCGAGAAAGGGTATACAATTATGAATAAACTTGTGGCGAAGGCTGGCGGATAATGGCATTAATCGTGCAGAAATACGGCGGGACATCGGTGGCCGATGCCGAGCGCATCAAGAACGTGGCCAAGCGGATTGCCCGCACCAGGGACCAGGGCAACCAGGTGGTGGTGGTCGTCTCGGCAATGGGGGATACCACAGATGAACTTATCCAGCTGGCCTATCAGATTTCGGAGGGACCGGACAACCGCGAGCTTGATGTCCTGCTTTCTACCGGTGAAGTTGTCACCAGCACCCTGCTGGCCATGGCGCTGCACAGCATGGGCTATCAGGCTATCAGCCTCAACGGTGCTCAGGCTGGAATTCGCACCGATTCAGCTTATAGTCGGGCGCGCATCCTTCAGATAGAGCCCAAGCGGGTGGTCAAAGAGCTGGATAAAGGGAATATCGTCATCGTGGCCGGCTTTCAGGGCATTACCGATGACATGGATGTCACTACACTGGGGCGGGGTGGCTCGGATACCACGGCCGTCGCACTGGCGGCCAGCCTGGGGGCGGAAGTGTGTCAGATATACACCGATGTTGAAGGGGTATACAGTGCTGACCCGCACCTGGTTTCCGAAGCACATCATCTTGACGAAATACACTATGAGGAGATGCTGGAGCTGGCGACTTACGGAGCGAAGGTGGTACACCCACGGGCGGTGGAGCTAGGGGAGTTGTTCAATATTCCCATCCTGGTGGCCTCCAGCTTTACGGAGAATCCGGGGACTCTAATACATGGAGGGGTATCAATGGAAGTTCGGGACAAGGTAAGAAGTATTGTATATGACCTCAATGTAGGTAAGATAACGGTCGTCGGTGTACCGGATCGCCCCGGGATTGCCGCTACTATCTTCAGCCCCCTTGCCAAAGCGGGAATCAGCGTGGATACCATTGTGCAGAACGCCAGCATTCAGGGTATCACTGACCTGACCTTTACCGTGGTCAAGGGCGACCTTGCCCGGGCGATGGAGGTGGTCAGGCCAATCGCATCACAGATCAATGCCAGAGAGTGCGCCAGCGATGATAAACTGGGTGCGGTGAGCATCATCGGCACCGGGATGCAGAATACTCCCGGCTTTGCCGCCCGTATGTTCAGCACCCTCAGCGAGAACAATATCAATATCCATTTGATTACGACCTCGGAAGTGCGGATAACGTGTATCATTAACGCTGAAGAGGTCCAGGAAGCGGTGCGTGCCCTGCATCGGGCGTTTGAGATCGAAGAAGAATAGGCGGCTGCCCCGCCGCGTTAAACCGCCACTACTTCTTTAACTTCCGGTATCTGCTCTTTCAGGATTTTCTCAATCCCCATCTTGAGCGTCATGGTGGACATCGGGCAGCCAGCACAGGCACCAGTCAGTCTGACCTTCACGGTGCCATCATTAACTTCGACCAGTTCCACATCGCCGCCGTCTCTTTGTAGGGCGGGGCGAATCTTGTCCATTACCTCCGTGACTTTGTCCTGCATCACAAACTCCTATAGGAAAAAATAGCTCTATCTTTTATTTTATATACTGCGAAAGTTATAGTCAAACCAGCACAAAATCCCCTTTTAGTCAATCTTGGTTGGTGGCTATTAAAGGTATATAATACCCTTAATATGATAAAATAAGGCAAAAATTGTAGAGGTATATTATGGAAAATACTTTTTATCATGGGGATTGCCTATTTGTTTTGAATCATGATATAACCCCAGAATCAATAGACCTCATTTATCTAGACCCGCCATTCTTTACTGGTAAGGTTCAGAAAGGGATATGGCGTCCTGAGGCTATGGAAGTATCCTATGAAGATTCCAAGCGTTTTTGGTCTGAAAAAGCCGACATAATGAGAGAGAAAGCCCCACAGTGGTTACGATACATAGCTATTAAGCGTCCCGATTTTGCCTCATACTTGTATTACATGCTAGAGAGATTGAAGGCTTGTAAGACCGTACTGAAAAGGACTGGCAGTATATATCTACATTGCGATTATAGGGCATCCCATTATCTCAAAATGATAATGGACGAAATATTTGGGGTTAACAATTTCAGGAATGAGATTATTTGGTGCTATAAACTTGGTGGTAGACCTAAAAAGGGATGGGCGCGTAAACACGATAACATTTTATATTATACAAAAAGTGATTCATTTATATTCAATGCTGACCCTGTGAGAATCCCCTATGAAAGTAGCGGTGGTTATATATCTAGTGGTAGAAAAATCGTTAAAGGTAAAGAATACAAAGTAAATCCTTTGGGTAAAGTGCCAGAAGATTGGTGGTTTATTTCTGCATTGAATCGTGAGGAAAAGGAACGTCTTGGCTATCCCACTCAGAAACCAGAGGAATTACTGGAGAGGATAATAAAAGCTTCTAGTAATGAGGATAACTTAGTGTTAGACCCTTTTTGTGGTTGTGGCACAACTGTCATAGTAGCGTCAAAGTGGAATCGTAAATTTATAGGAATTGATATTGATACTTCTGAGAGGAGACTAGGAGAGTTGCCTACAGCTTTTACTGTTATCAGGAATCGGGGACATGAATTATTTGCACGGTCAAAATATATAACTAGAGACTCAGGGGAGATTTTAGAGATGAACCCTCGTCATTTTGAGGATTGGGTTAATGAATATTATAAAGCTATGAAACCTCATCCTGATAAAGGTGTAGATGGTATTACACGTGACGGCATACCCATACAGGTCAAATCTTTTGTAATCAAATATGATGTTCTTAGTAAATTCATTACTGACGCAAAATATCACCCTAACGTGCCTCAGCCTATCAAAATGGTTCTCGTAGTATCCCAAATTGGCTTTGATGATGGGGCTAGAAAACGGAAATTTGAGATTGAAACGGCTGAAGGGATAGAAGTGCAATTGGTTGCTCCTGAAGATATGTTAAGGATGGAGACCATATAATGAGCCAACAACCAAGATTGAGTAGAACCAATCCCCTTGTTTCGTTGACCTGTTTAATGTAGAATATAATGCTTGCAATCGGGCTTATTTTTTCAGGGGGGATGATGACGTACCAGGAAGAGAGACTGGCGAGCCTGAAACGGCAGCGCACCAAGCAGGCAATAGACCTGGCAATGCAGGGTCGCTGGCAGGAGGCAATTGCCGCCAACAAGGCAATTCTGGAGGACTTCCCTAACGATGTGGATGCCCACAATCGCTTGGGCCGTGCTTATATGGAACTGGGAGAATATCGGCAGGCCAAAGAAGCTTATGGCCGAACCGCCGAGCTTGACCCTTTCAACACCATTGCCAAGAAGAACCTGCAACGCTTGAACTATCTCGGTGAGGCTAAAGTCACCGCCGAAAGCACGGCACGTAAGGTTGAGCCGCATCGGTTCATTGAGGAAATCGGCAAGGCTGGCGTGATAAACCTCTATCATCTGGCGCCAACGCAGGTACGCGCCCGCCTCGTCGCCGGCGATGAGGTATTTCTCAAGATAATTGGTATCCGTTTGGTAGTTGAGGATGACCTCGGGCAGTACGTGGGGCATGTTGACCCGAAGAACGGGCAGCGCCTGATTAAACTGATGGATGGCGGCAACAAGTATTCGGCGGCGGTGGTGAGCTCCACTGAAGAAGCGATGACCGTTATTATCCGTGAGGTCTATCAGGACCCGAGCCAGATAGGGAAACTGTCTTTTCCATCAAAAGGAGTGGGGGAAACCAAGCCTTACGTTGACGAAAAGGTCTTCAAGCTTGAGTCTGAAATTGAGGAAATAATGCCGGAGGAATCTGGCTACACCATTATTGGCGGCGATGAAATAGAAGTATTGCCGGAGGAGTCTACTGACATCAGTGACGAGTCCGTCAGCGAAGAAGAATAGGGGGTCATAGCCCATGACAATTGGCACGGTGAAGCCGGTATCAATAGAACGGGAGATGCAGAGCTCATATCTCGATTACGCCATGAGTGTGATAGTGTCCCGCGCTCTACCGGACGTGCGTGACGGATTGAAACCGGTGCACCGGCGCATTCTTTACGCCATGAATGACATGGGCCTCACCTTTGACCGTGCGCACCGCAAGAGCGCCCGTATCGTTGGAGAGGTACTGGGTAAATATCATCCTCACGGCGATACTTCGGTCTATGATGCTATGGTGCGCATGGCGCAGGAATTCTCCATGCGCTATCCGCTGGTGGACGGGCAGGGCAATTTCGGCAGCGTGGACAATGACCCTCCAGCCGCCATGCGGTATACCGAAGCGAGGCTGGGCCGTATCGCCGGTGAGATGCTGGTTGATATTGAGAAAGATACTGTCGACTTCATGCCCAATTTTGATGACAGCCTCAATGAGCCGAAAGTGCTACCCACCCGCATTCCGAACCTTCTCCTCAATGGGAGCTCAGGGATTGCCGTCGGCATGGCGACCAATATCCCGCCCCACAACCTGAATGAGGTCTGCGATGCCGTCTCATATCTCATCGATAATCCCAACGCGACCATTGAAGAGCTGACCCAGTTCGTCAAGGGGCCGGACTTTCCCACCGCGGGCATTATCAGGGGCGTTGACGGGATTAAAAGCGCGTACGCCACCGGACACGGTAAAATTGTGGTTCAGGCCAGAGCCCGCATTGAAGATATCGCCCGGACCGGGCGCAGTCAAATCGTGGTCACCGAACTCCCTTACCAGACGAACAAGGCTCACCTGATGGAGACGATTGCGGAGCTGGTCAAGGACAAGAAGGTCACCGGCATAAGTGACCTGCGTGACGAATCTGACCGCAACGGCATGCGCATCGTCATTGAGCTGCGGAGAGAGGCCTTCCCGGAGCAGGTGCTCAACAACCTGTACAAACATACTGCCATGCAGTCCGCTTTTTTCGCCAATATGGTGGCGCTCGTAGACGGGCAACCGAGAGTTATAAGCCTGAAACAGGCGCTCCAGAGCTTCATTGATTTCCGTCATCAGGTCATCACCCGTCGTTCCAAATTCGAACTGAAAGAAGCCAGAGCCAGGGCACACATTCTGGAAGGGCTGAAAATCGCCCTCGACCAGATTGACGCGATAATCAGCACCATACGCAAATCGGAGACGGCAGAGGCGGCGCGCCTGGCTCTGATGAACAACTTCGGCCTGACCCAGATACAGGCGCAGGCCATTCTCGATATGCAGTTACGCCGTCTGGCCAGTCTGGAGCGGAAAAAGATACTCGATGAATACCTCGGGGTACTGAAAACGATTTCCTATCTGGAAGACCTTCTCGCCAATCCGCGCCGCATGCTCCTCCTAATCGAGGGGGAGGTGGATGACCTGAAGACAAAGTACGGTGACGAGCGGCGGACCGAAATCGTTGCCGATGGCGAGGTGCAGTTCCGTGAAGAAGACCTCATCCCGCACCAGAGGATGGTGGTGACCCTGAGCAGCCGTGGCTATGTTAAACGAGTCCCCGCCCACCTTTACACCCCGCAGCACCGCGGTGGCAAGGGGATAATTGGTGCGGTGAACAGGGAGGGCGACCCGGTGCGAATACTCACCGTGGCCGATACGCACGATGTCATTTTCTTCTTCACCAACCGGGGTAAGGTCTACAGCCTGAAGTGCCATGAAATGCCGGTGGACAGCTCCCGTATCGCGCGGGGTACGGCCGTGGTCAACCTCTTCCCCGTTGTCGAGGGAGAAATGGTGACGGCAATAGTGGCGGTGACTGATTTTACACCAAAGACATACCTGCTTCTGGCCACGGTTAAAGGAGAAATAAAGAAGACGTCGGTGGACAAATTCGCTGTGGTGCGCAGTAGCGGGCTCATTGCCATGGACCTGGCCGAGGGCGACGAGCTGGTGGGCGCCTGTCTGGCCACGGATAAAGACGACGTTATACAGGTTACGCGGAAAGGCCAGTCAATCAAGTTTACCGTGGCCAGCCTGCGGGCGAGTTCCCGGGTAAGTGGAGGCGTGCGCGCCATTCGTCTTGCCGCTCACGACCGTGTTGTCAGCCTGGACCGTGTTGACGCGGAAGCGTACCTGCTGGTCGTAACCAGCGGAGGCTTCGGCAAGCTGACGCCGCTCAAGCAGTATCCACGACAGCGCCGGGCCGGCAGCGGGGTCAGGACTTTTAAAGTTGCCGAGAAGACCGGTGAAATCGCGGCGGCCAAAGTGGTTACCTTCCAGGAACAGGTGATGATTATATCGGCCAATGGTATTGTCACCCGCATCCCGGTAAAGGAAAAAGACCCCCGGCAGGGCATTACCCTGCAGGGCAGGAGTACGCAGGGAGTAAAGCTGATGAAGCTGGAGGCCGGGGGCGAGGTGGTGGCGGTGGCCGCCTTTGATGGGGGAAAGGAAGGGAGCCGGGATAGGACGGACAATAAAGAGAAAAAGCCAGCCGCGAAAAAGGGAAAGAAGGAGGGCAGGAAATGAGTATGCCCAGCCTTTCGATGGCCGGCAAGGTGGCTATTGTTACCGGGAGTTCTCGCGGGATAGGCAAGGGAATTGCCCTCATGTTTGCCGAGGCAGGCGCCGATGTGGTGGTCTGCAGTCGAAATCTGGATGGGAAACTGGAGCTGGCGGCGGAGGAAGTAAGGAAACTGGGGCGACGTTCGCTGGCGGTCACCGCCGATGTCGCTAATAGCGTCGATATAGATAATCTGGTAAAGCAAACGATGGCTGAGTTCGGTGCTATTGACGTTCTGGTCAATAACGCCGGAACCGGTATCAGGACACCGGTGCTTGAACACAGCGAAGAGGACTGGGATAAGGTCCTTGACACCAATCTGAAGAGCTGTTTTCTTCTGTCAAGGGCGGTGGGGAAAATAATGATGGAGCAAAAGCGGGGCAACATCATCAATATCGCCTCGATGCGGGGCATCGTGGCGGCCTCAGGCCGGGTCAGTTACACCGTTTCCAAAGCGGGCATTATCATGCTCACCCGGGTGCTGGCGCTGGAATTTGCTCCCTATATACGGGTAAATGCTATCGCCCCAGGCTGGATCATGACTGAACTTACCAAGGTTCAGTGGCAAGACCCCAAAATCCGCAAGGAGATCGACGCTACCATACCGATAGAGCGCTGGGCAACGGTGGAAGAGATGGCCAGCGTGGCTCTTTTCCTGGCCTCGGACGCTTCCAGTTATGTCACCGGTCATACCCTTGTGGCGGATGGCGGCATCTCTACGACCTAGCTTCTGGCCTTGAGCTTCTGCCGGCAGCCGGGATGCCGGCGTTGCAGTCCACAGGAATAGCAGTCGTTATAGCGGCAGTCAGGCGTTTCTTTGCCCTCCATGGCAAAGCGGTACTCCTTCTTCAGAAAAGCAGTCGATATTCCCAGGTCGATGTGCGCCCAGGGCAGCAACTCGTCGAAAGTGCGTTGACGGTGTGCGTAAAAGGCGGGGTCAAGTCCGCTCTCGTCGAAAGCACGGCGCCAGTTCTCGTAATTGAAATGCTCGTTCCAGGCATCAAATTTGGCGCCCATTTTCCAGGCACGGTGGATTGCCGCGCCCAGGCGCCGGTCGCCGCGTGATATAACTGCTTCCAGAAGGCTGGCCTTCGGGTCCTGCCAGGAAAGCTTTGCTCCCAGCCGGCGCAGCCCCTGCCTTAAAATTTCATGCTTGGCATTTAACTGCTTCTCATCTTCCTGACCCACCCACTGGAAAGGGGTGTGCGGCTTGGGGATAAAAGTGGCGGCACTGACCCTCAGGCTCGGCACCTTTCCACTCACCTGCTTTCCCAGGGAGCGGATTTTCTCTACCAGCCTGACAATCTCGGCGACATCTTCGGCTGTCTCCGTGGGCAGGCCGAGCATGAAGTACAGTTTTAAGCCCGTCCAACCCCGCTCAAAGGCGATGGCCGCCGTTTCCAGGAGTTCTTCTTCCGGAGTATTTTTGTTGATGACTCGACGCAGTCGCTCGCTGCCAGCCTCCGGGGCAAAGGTCAGTCCCGTCCTGCTGCGTTCCGGGAGCGTGCCCATCAACCGGACGGAAAATTGACTGATGCGCAGGCTGGGCAGCGATAGGGCAAGGTTCGGGTATTCAGCTACCAGACCGGTGACCAGCTCATCAATGCCGCCATAGTCGCCGGTGCTCAGCGAGACCAGGGATATTTTATCGTAGCCGCAGCGGCCGATGATTTCGCCCGCTGCCTTGAGTACCTCTTCCCTTGGGCGCTCCCGTACCGGACGGTAGATAATGCCTGCCTGGCAGAAGCGGCAGCCACGACTGCACCCCCGCTGTATCTCTATGGCGCCGCGGTCGTGCACGACCTCAATATAGGGAACAACCTGATTGGTTATCGGTGGCGGCAGCTTGTCCACGATGCGCCGCTGGATGCGTGATTTTGCTTCCGGCACGGTCGGCGTGAAGCTGGTCAAGAGTCCGTCAGCCTGATATTCTACCTGATACAGGCCGGGAACATATATGCCCGGAATGGGTGCCGCCTGCCGCAGGAAATCGCTCTTTCCGGAACCGCCCGCCTTTTTCCACTGGCGGTAAACCTCCAGAAGCTCGAGGGCGACCTCTTCCCCGTCGCCGATGACAAAGAGGTCGATGAAGTCGGCCATTGGCTCGGGGTTCAGCACAGTGCTGCCACCGGCGATGATAAATGGATAGTTCTCGCCTCTCTCCGCGACGAGAACCGGGATATGCGCCAGGTCAAGCATATTCAGCACGTTGGTGTAGGTGAGCTCATAGCCGAGGGAGAATCCGATGATATTAAAGTCTTTTAGCGGACGTTTGGACTCAAGGCTGAAGAGAGGCATGTCTCTTTCCCGCATCACTGCTTCCATATCCACCCACGGCGCAAAGACACGCTCGGCAAGCGTGTCCGGCTGGCGGTTGAAAAAGTCATAGAGAATGGGCAGGGCGATATTGGACATGCCGATTTCATAGGTATCGGGGTAGCTGAGGGCGATTTTTATCGGCGTGCTGTCCCAGTCCTTGGCGATGCTGTTCCACTCGCCGCCGGTGTAGCGCCCTGGCCTGGTTACTTTGGGCAGAATATCATTTAGATTGGTCAAGTTGTTCCTCTGTGCTAACGGGATATCTGACTTTATCTTAAAAGGGGGATAAAATCAATAAAGAGAGGTGAAGCCTCTCTTTTTAGCCTTGTTTAGCCTTCTTCCAGAGTGAGTTGGCAGATTGTTTTCTACCTCACCCCCTGAATCCCCCTCTCCTTTGAAGGAGAGGGGGAGGTGGGTAAAAGGGGCGAAGCCCCTCTATAACTCCTTTCACACCTCGCGGAATTCGCCTTCCACGGTGCCTTCACCTTCCCCGCCGCCGCCTTCTCCGCCACCTTCCTGTTCGGGAGGTGCCTCACCTTCCGGGGGTGGTGGGGGCTGCTGCTGGTACACCGCAGCGCCGACTTTTTGCATTACGTCGTTTAACTCCTGGCTGGCCGTCCGGATGGCTTCAACATCTGAGCCCTGCAGCGCCGAGCGCACAGCAGCGACCTTGGCTTCCACCTCCTGGTTCAGTTCGGCGGGTATCTTGTCCTTGTTGTCGCGGAGGGTCTTCTCGGCGGTAAAGGCGAGGGTATCGGCCATATTACGGGCTTCCACTTCCTCGCGTCGTTTGCTGTCTTCGGCGGCATGCGTTTCCGCATCTTTCTGCATTTTGTCTATCTCTTCCTTGCTCAGACCGCTTGAGGCGGTGATGGTTATCTTCTGCTCGCGGCCGGTGCCCTTGTCCACCGCTTTGACATTGAGGATGCCGTTGGCATCTATGTCGAAGGTGACCTCAATCTGGGGTATACCGCGCGGCGCGGGCAGGATGCCATCAAGGATAAAGCGACCCAGGGTGCGGTTGTCGGCGGCCATGGGCCGTTCCCCCTGCAGGACGTGGATTTCCACGCTCGGCTGGTTGTCGGCAGCGGTGCTGAAAATCTGGCTCTTGGAGGTGGGTATGGTGGTATTGCGCGGGATTAGGGGTGTGGCCACAGCACCCAGTGTCTCGATGCCCAGGGTAAGCGGGGTAACATCGAGCAGCAGGACTTCCTTTACTTCACCCTTGAGCACACCGGCCTGAATGGCGGCGCCGACGGCAACCACCTCATCCGGATTCACGCCCTTGTGCGGCTCCTTGTTGAAAAACTGCTTGACCTTGTCCTGCACCAGCGGCATCCGGGTCTGTCCGCCGACGAGGATAACCTCATTGATTTGACCAGCGGTCTTGCCGGCGTCTTCCAGCGCCTGCTTGCAGGGACCCAGGGTCTTCTCCACCAGGTCTATAATCAGCTGCTCCAGCTTCGCCCGTGTGAGCGTGTAGTTCAGATGTTTCGGGCCACTGGCGTCAGCGGTAATGAAGGGCAGATTAATTTCCGTCTGCTGGACGGTGGAGAGTTCAGTCTTCGCCCTCTCCGCGGCTTCCTTCAGGCGCTGCAATGCCATCTTGTCCTGCCTGAGGTCGATTCCCTGGTCGCGCTTGAACTCGTCGCCGAGCCAGTCTATGATTCTCTGGTCAAAGTCATCGCCACCGAGGTGCGTATCACCGGCGGTTGATTTGACATGGAAAGTGCCCTCGCCAATCTCAAGGATGGAGATGTCAAAGGTGCCACCGCCCAGGTCATAGACGGCAATAGTCTCCTCTCTCTTTTTATCAAGGCCGTAGGCGAGGGACGCTGCGGTGGGCTCATTGATAATGCGCAGCACGTTGAGGCCGGCGATGGTGCCGGCATCTTTGGTTGCCTGTCGCTGTGCATCATTAAAGTAGGCGGGCACGGTTACCACGGCATCGGTTACTTGCTCCCCGAGGTAGGCCTCGGCATCCGTCTTCAATTTCTGCATAATCATGGCCGAGATCTCTTCAGGCCGGTACTCCTTGTCTCCCATCACCACCGTGGCTTCATTGTTCTTCCCTTTAGTCACTTTGTAGGTCTTGCGCTTGGCGTCCTCTTCCACCGGGAGTTCACGCCCGACAGGCTCTCCCCATTTGCGGCCCATAAACCGCTTGATGCTGTAAATGGTATTTTCAGGATTGACGATTGCCTGGCGCCTGGCTATCTGCCCGACCAATCGTTCTCCGTTCTTGCTTACTGCCACTACCGATGGTATCAGGTTGCTGCCCTCGGCCGATGGTATGACCACCGGCTCGCCACCCTGCATCACCGCCACTTCGCTCATCGTTGTTCCCAGGTCAATTCCAACAGCTCTTCCCATTTACTCTTCCTCCTTCTCTGTGTCTTCTCCATTGCCCACCACTACCATGGTCGGGCGAATAACTTTGTCATGTAACTGGTAACCTTTTAGTATTTCCTCGATAATGATGCCTTCCTTGCCTTTATCCTGTCTTACCGCTTCATGAAGGTTGGGGTCGAATGGTTTCCCCAGCGCTTCAATCTGGGTAAGCCCCTGCGCTTCCAGGGTGGCTTTGAATTTACGATAGATAAGGTTAACACCATCCACCCAGGCGATGCTGGCCAATTTTGCCGGCACATGCTCGAGCGCTCTCTCCAGGTCATCAAGGACAGGTAAAATTTCTAGCATGAGACTGGCATTGGCAAAACGGGTGTATTCCACCCTATCCTGCTCGCTGCGCCGCTTGAAGTTAGCGAAGTCGGCCTGAGTCCGCTGCCAGCCGGCCAGGTTGGCTTCTGCCTTTTCCTGTTCCTCAACCAGTGCCTGCCCCAGGCTTTCCACATCCTCATTTTCAGCGACCTCTGATACCGCGTCCATGTCCTGCTTTTCTTCTGATTCCGATGACATCATAATCTATCTTACGTTATCTTATGAAATTTGCCTATGACTTAAGTCACGAATTCATTCGCGTGCTTCAGTAGAGTCCAGACATCAACTCGCTGAGTATCTTGGACAGATAGTCAACCGTGGGGATGGTATGTGAGTAGGGCATACGGGTAGGGCCAAGAACGCCAATCGTGCCTACGGCTTCGTTGGAGATGCCGTACTTGCTTATCACGATACTGTAGTCGTGTAAGGTTTCATCCTCATTTTCGCTACCGATGATGACCCTCGTCTTCTGGTTTTCCAACTCCCTCGGAATGATGGTCTTGGTGAGGCGCCGCTTCTCCACCAGCTCCATGAGATTGCGTATTCTATCGCTGTGTGTAAACTCGGGCTGGCTGAGCATGAAATGAAAGCCATCGAGATACGGCTCTTCATACTCCTGCTCATCCTCGTCCTGCATCATACGGCTCAGGATTTCTTTAATCTGTTCTTCGGCAGGGGAAAGGTCGATTTCTCTCTCCGCGACCTGCGCTCTGTTCCGGTCGGAAAAAGCAGCGCTGAGCTTATTGGACATGACGGTCAGGCTTGGCTGCGGAATTGCCTCGTCGAACGTGATTAATTGCTCTTTAACTTTGGCACCGTGAAGGACAAGAACCACAAGAGCCAGCGTGTCCTGCAGGGACAGCAGTTCCATATGCTTGAACCGACAACCTGTCGGCTTGGGGGTGGTCACGACTGCCATATTCTGTGCCTGCTGCGCCAGCAGCGTCGCTGCCAGGCTCAACCACTTCTCCAGGTCTCGCTCAACCTGGTGAAAAAGGTGGCTGATCAACCGTTGCTCCGATTCAGAAAGCAAGATATCTTTGAGAGATTCTACATGGAAACGGTAGCCCTTATCCGAAGGCACGCTGCCGGCGGAGTGATGGGCGCGGATAATGTACCCTTCGTGTTCCAGCCGTGCCATCTCATTGCGGATGGTGGCTGGACTAACCCCAAGCGCCGATTCCCGGGCAAGGCTCTGGGAAGGGATCGGCACCGCCTGGTCAATATACTTTGATATAATCAGGTTCAGTATGGTTTCCGCTCGCGGAGATAGCATTTTAAACTCCAATTAGCACTCTAAGCCCGAGAGTGCTAATCAGTTATAATTTAGCATCTTGCCCCCCATATTGTCAAGCGTTATTTCCTTGACCATTATGCCTGCCTGTGATATATTTGGCAGGATGGATATTAACTGGTTGGGCCATTCGTGTTTTCGTATCAGGGGCAAACAGGCAGCCATAATCACCGATCCATTTCCACCGGATATAGGCTACACACTGGGTAAACCGACCGCTGACATTGTCACCGTGAGCCATCAGCATCACTCCCATGCTTATGATACGGGTATAGGTGGCGACCCAAAGGTAATTACCGGCCCCGGCGAATATGAAATTAAAGGCGTCCTGATAATCGGCATTGCGACCTTTCACGACGCCGATGGAGGCAAAATAAAAGGCAAAAATACCGTCTATCTCATAGAGGTCGACGGTATTACGGTTTGTCATCTTGGAGACCTGGGTCATGTGCTCACAACAGAGCAGGTGGAAGAAGTTGATGATGTGGATGTGCTCCTCCTTCCCGTAGGCGGAGGGTCCACGATTAACGCATCCACAGCCGCCGAGGTAATCCGTCAGATTGAGCCCAAAGTGGTGATACCGATGCACTACAAAACGCCCGTCATTAAGCGGGAACTGGCACCCGTGGACAGCTTTATGAAAGAGATGGGAATAGAGCGGCCGGCCTCCCAGCCAAAGCTTTCCTTAAATCCTTCAAGCCTCCCCATGAGCACACAAGTGTTTCTGCTTGATTACTGAAATAAGTCGTAGCTCTGGTGGGAAAAGTAAAACCCTGACTACTCTGGTATTTTATCCGAAATATCCTTGAGCTTCTCTAAGGCTTCTTTAGTGCTGACTTTCCCGTCTTGTAATTCTTTGCAGACATCTTGAATCTGTTTTAGACTATCGATAATTTGCTTTTCTTTTTCCGCCTCTTGCCTCGTCCGTTTTTCCGCTTCCTCGGCCTGCTTTCTGGCTGATTCCTCAGCCTCTCGGGCTTTCCCGGTTTCTTCGACTTCCTGTTTGGCCTGTTCCCTGGCTTCGCGTTCCTCCTCCAGTTTGGTCAGCCTTTCGATTTCTTTTGCTCTCTTGGCTAATTCGGCTTCAAGTCTTGCTTTTTCCCTTACCTCTTCTGCTTCTCGTTTAGCCTTTTCCCTGGTTTCGCGTTCCGCTTCTGGTTTAGCCCTTTTCTCTTCCTCTTCGGCCTGCTTTCTGGCCAATCTCTCAGCTTCCTGGGCTTTCTTGGCTTCTTCTGCTTCACGCTTGGCCTGTTCTCTGGCGGCTATTTCGGCATCCTTTTTAGCTCTTTTCTCCGCCTCCTCCGCTTCCTTTACCGCCTTTTTCTGTTCCTCTTCAATTCGCTTGGCTTCTTCAGCTTCTCGTTTAGCCTTTTCCCTTTCCTCGCGTTCAATTTCTCTCCTGGCTGCCTTTTCCGCTTCTTCGGGCTGCTTTCTGGCCAGTCTCTCAGCTTCTTGTGCTTTCTTGGCCTCTTCAGTCTCTTGCTTGGCCTTTTCCCTGGCTTGGCGTTCGGCTACTGCTTTAGCCCTTTTCTCTTCCTCTTCGGCCTGCTTTCTGGCCAATCTCTCAACTTCTTGTGCTTTCTTGGCTTCTTCAGCTTCTCGTTTAGCCTTTTCCCTTTCCTCGCGTTCAATTTCTCTCCTGGCTGCCTTTTCCGCTTCTTCGGCCTGCCTCCTGGCAAGTACTTGCGCCCGTTGCTGTCTGGCACGACCGCCCTTCAATATTGGATACTGACAGTACTGACAGTAATCACCGCTACCGGTCGTCTCTTGGCCACAGTTGGGACACCTTGCCATTTATGACCTCATACCTTCAAATTTATAATATATTCTATCCTATATTATGCGTATAGGCAAAGGGTAACACAGGGCATCGTTTAATATCCGTCTGTAGGGATAACTAGCTGCGTCTAAGACCTAGCGCAAGCACCACAATGGTAACAATGAGCAGAATGATAGCGAGAAGGAGTGCGCCAATAAGGTAGACCACCCAGTCAGGGGTGTGCTGGACCGGTGCCGACGACGGTGGTACGGGTGGCGACGGTTGTGGTGGAGCCGGGGGCACCGGTGGCGTTGCTGGTGATGGGGCAGGTATGGGAATCATTGCCGTTGGCGGCGCCGATGGTTGCACCAAAGATGGTGGTGGCAGCTCGGTGGTGAATATGCCAACCGCACTCCAGGCACTTTTGGTATCAGCGCTAATGGCCCTGACCTTCCAGTAGTAAGTGGTACCGAGATTGAGATCAAGGTTGCCCTGCCAGGCAGTAGCGGGCAGGGAAAAATCACCGGTTCGGCTAATAACCAGGTTGGAAAACTGAATATCGCTTGATACGAGTAATTCGTAGGTTACTGCTTCAGGCACTGCGCTCCATTGAAACAACGGCTTGACGGGGACACCCATTTCCCCCGATTCAGGGCTCTCCAGCCGGATGTTCGTTGTATCCGTATCCAGGCAGGTGGTGAACAACCATTTAGACGACCAATGGCTCAATACCGGCTCTTTTACGCGTACACGCCAGTAATATGTCGTTGCTGGCTCAAGGGTTGGTAACCTTGTTGTGCTTGCTTTGGTTGTACCTTCAAAGTCGGTGGGGACGGAAGAAAAGTCGGTATCAAAGTCAAGCTGCCACTCATATGTGGTTGCACCGCCCTCCGCGTCCCAGTCTAAGTGAACGTTACTGACGGTGTGGTTAATCAGAGTGCCAATGCCATCTCCGTTATCGGCAGGTGAGAGTGACGTGACAGGCGAGGTAAGACTATCGTAAAAGGTAAGTAATCGGGCCTGATTAGTATCGATTGCCCACAAGTGAAAACCATGGTACCACAGGCCGGACAACTTTACACCATCGCTGAGCCCTCGGGTAATTGTCTCAAAAGTGGGGCCGAGTGAGTAGGTAGGATTAAGGCAGCGTTCCATACCGCCGTCAGCCTTTGTGTTGCTGGCATATAGCACTCCACTGGGAGTAGCGATTACCTGGTTGAGTGTCCCGCCGCTGGGCAGCGTGCTATCGATGCTCTCCCACTCATCACTGGAACCTATCTTAAAGCGGTAAACTCCTTTACCGGCGGTGGTACTGGCAGCATAGACAATATGATTGCTGCTGAAATCTGGATCAAAAGCCACGGATACTGATCCGCTGAGCGGCGGCGACGTAGCATCAGGTGGCAACGGTTCGAATTTTTCCCCATTATTGTTAGAAAGATAGACCCAGCCATTACTGTTGCCAATGAGTATCGTTGCATCGTGGTCAAAGTCGGGTGATAGCATAATGGAGTTTATCGTCTGGCTGCCCGCAATGGTTCCGCTTTGGTAGGTATAGCCGCCATTTGTCGTGCGGTAGACATAAGCATTACTGCCGACGTAACTGCCAATGAACAGAGTGTCATCATCAACCACGGTCCAGGCGTGAACTGGCAACGAGATGCCGGAATCAGGGTCAATGGCGAGGTGCTTTGCATACCGCTGCCCGTTATCAACTGATTTCCACAGTACCGACTGACCGTTGCTATTTCCGGCCAGGAACAGAACCTGGCTGTCATTTCCGTATTTTGGGGAAGGCTCAATCAGGTCGATGGTATCAACACCATCCAGACTGCTGGACAACAGCCTTTCCCATTTCTGCCCGTCGTCAGTACTTCGCCAAAAGCAGTAATTACCCCCGAAAGTCAGCAGAAAAAGCGTGTTATCTTGATTATAATCAGGTGAAGGCGCGAAATCTGTGATGTCGGAAATATAGTTATCAATCAAACCAACCTGATTCCAAATAATTCCTCCATCGTCGCTCAACGAGAAGGCGCTGTCACTGCCGCTGGTCGCCGCATATGCTTTGTAATCACTATTAGAGTCGGTGTTCATGAGTACATAGGTATTGGAACCGCCGGTAGGCTCTTTTCGGCTTTTAGTCCAGTTGCGCCCATCGTCCTCGCTGTAATAGGTCTGAGCACTATTGGCGGCTCCAGCCAGCAGGTATATAGCATTATCAGCGCTGGCCGCTGCCAGGCCGGTAATATCGATGTTGCTAATACTATAAGCAGAGCCCACATTGAGGTCGGTGGCGCTGGAACTTCCCGGCGACTCCCCGGTGACAATTTTGTAGGCATCGCCGGCACCGGTGCCGGTATCAATAGCGACGAATAAAGTAGCATCTGGAGATGTGCCCTCATATTCTGTGGGGAAAGCAATAGCAGCAGAGTTGTTAGCGGCCACGGAAGCAGGTGTTCCCGAGTTGTCTTTGTCGAGCTTGGCATTGCCGAAGGTAGCACCCCAGCCAGCATCACCGATTTTAAACCGCACCAGGGTATCAGTCTCATCGGTAACCACGGCCACTAGCTGCCAGTCGGTTGCGTAGCTTGGCGAGAAAGCCAAGGCGTAAACGTCATAGCTGCCGATATTGCTATCGACCCAGCTGGTTATCACCGGTTCCTCATCCAGGATGTAAACGCCTCCGAATTCAGAGCTGTCCGTGTCTCTGGTGGCGACGGCGATAATGTTGCTGCTGGGATGGGTGACAGCGATATCAGTAATCTCTATATTATTGCTTCCCGCCCCGCCCGGATTGGCGGCAAGCTGGACAAATTTCTTACCACCATCGGTGGAGCGGCGGACGTTGGCTGTCGTAGCGTAGTAAATGGTGTTTTCGTCCTGCGGGGAGATGGCAATGTCCACAATGCTGTCCTGGACATCACCGATATATGACCAGCGGTAACCACCATCTGTGGACCGATAAAGAGTATAGGAAAGCCCTGGTACGTAAGCATAGAGGGTGCCATTGGCTGACATCGTCAGGTGCTGAACGTCAGAACCATTGGCCAGCAGCCAGTTGCCGGCGTTTCCTTCAGCCGGAGTGTTCACCCGGCTCCATTTGACTTCATCGGCAGAGACAGAGGTGCTTGGTGCCAGGCTAAATATCGGCATGGATGCAAGCAAGGCAAGTGATAAAAGCAACTTTAACTTTGCCATGTGGCGAATTCTACTCTTGGGTGGAAGCAAAGTCAATAGCTTTGGGCAAAAAGAGAGCCCCCCATTCGGGGGGCTCTCGGAGTTACGGAGTGTTACCGATACCGTACCTTAGACCGCTCGTCTGGTCCTCATGATGAGGACGATGAGCGCGATTACCAGTACCGCA
>JAHJTL010000083.1 GCA_018829775.1 Chloroflexota bacterium
GAGCGTAAAAATAAAGAAAGGGAACGGCTTGCCATTCAGAGGGCGAAAGATAGAGCTCGCACCGCCAGATGGGACCTGAATATCGCCATTTTTCTCTTTGTGGTTTTAATCATCGTTATTATCCTGCTCTTTCAGGGATTCGCCCTTGAAATCGTGGCGCCGGTGGCCGTTATCGGACTGGGCTTGGTCTGGCTCACTGGCTGGAGGCAGGGGAGGCAACTATTTGAGCGTTTCTGTGAGGAAGAGCTGTCCAAGCTGGAATATGAGCGTACCCTGAAGGTTGAGGAAACGATAGAGGAAGCGGTACGCAAGGCCATCCGCGAACGCCTGCGATAATACTGGAGGCAGGCCCGCATCTGTTCACCCGGATAAGTCCTCGTTTCAGGCATATCTCTTTTTTAAGGAAAGAGCACGATGGAAGTACTGAACAGCATCCCGATTGAGCTGAGCCTTGAAGCCGTTATAAAGCGGATGCGCCTCCGCAATAGAAGCGATAATATCCTGGGACAAATACGGGAAATGCTGGATATTGCCCGCCCTATCGCCAAACCCAAGGCAGTCTTCGATGTTTCCTACATTGAGAACAAAAATGGCGACTCAATGGAAATAGGCGGCGTCGAATTCACCAGTCGTGTTCTCAGGATTAACCTGGACAAAGTGGAGCGTGTATTTCCTTACGTCGTTACCTGCGGTCGGGAACTGGATGAGATCGACATCCCGTCCACGGATTTCATTAAGGGATATTACCTTGACCAGATAAAAGAGACGGCGGTAGTCCTGGCCCGACAATATGTTGAGGGCGACCTGAAGAAAAGATATGCACTGGGGCAGTTATCCCGAATGGCGCCAGGTGCCGGGGCCGGGGACGATTGGCCAATAACTCAGCAAAAGGGGCTATTCTCCATTTTTGGGGGAAGGGAAAAGGTTGAAGAGCTTATCGGCGTCAGGCTTACCGATTCTTTTCTGATGGTCCCAATAAAATCGGTATCCGGTATCTTCTTTCCCACCGAGGTCAGTTTTGAGAGCTGCCAGATATGTCCGCGGGAGCAGTGCATCGGGCGCAGGGCGGCCTACGACCCGGAAGTGGTGAAGAAATACCAACCTGAAGAAGCTTAACCCGTTTCCCTCAGGTAACTTTTTTTATTTCCACCAGGCAGCTATTGCAGGCGAAAGCCCCCCCGGGAGATGCCTGGTCCCTGGTGAGCACATTGACGCAGCCGCCGTGGTCGAGGCCGTCGCTGTCCGGCTCAAACCAGGCCCCAGCGTCCAGGCTGGCAACTCCCGGCATAATATGCTCGGTTACTTTAGCTGTGGTGAGAAGTTGCCCGCGGTCATTGTATATTTTCACCCTGTCGCCATCGGCGATGCCTCGTGACTGCGCATCGTTGGGATTCAACCAGACCGCGTCATTGGCCAGCGCATCCAGGCGAGGGATACCGTGCCACTGCGAGTTAACCCTGGCCTTGGAGTGGGGGCTCACCAGCTGAACGGGGTATTTGCTGACGATAGGGTCATCCCGGCCTTCCCAGGCTGGAATATATTTGGGGACGGGGGGGAGAAGGGGGTCCTGCCTTTCCGCCAGCTGCTGGCTGTATAGCTCTATCTTGCCAGAGGGGGTGGGGAAAGGATGATGGGCCGGGTCCTCAACCTGCTCTCTGAAAGCGACCCAGGGCTGGTCCAGAGGAATGGCGTGAACTCCTTCGCGTTTTAAAACCTCATATTCCGGGAGGTCTGGAGTGGCCGCGGCAAATTCCCTGAGCCAGGCCTCATCAGACTTATCATTGTAATCGGGCATACCCAGCCGGGAAGCCAGTTCGGCGAAAATGGCCAGGTCCGATTTCGTCTGTGGCAATGGCTCTATGGCCCTGTCCATGTGGATAAAGTAAGGTCCTCCGGTCCAGGGTTGTCCTATATCAGTACGTTCCAGTGCGGTCGTCACCGGGAGGATAATATCAGCATAGCGGGCCGTGGGGGTAAGAAAGAGTTCGTGCGCCACGATGAACTCCGGGCTCTGCAGTGCCGATACACCTTTATTGGTATTCAAAAACTGGTTCAATAAATTGCAGCCGACAATATACAGCAGTTTGATATCGTATGGATAGCCGTCAGCTTTCCCTTTTAATAAGGCATCATAAATATCGGTAACATGTACAAAATAGTTCGGGCTCTTTGATATGGGCAAAGTCCCGCCGAGGTTACCCAGGGGAATTCGACCGGTGCCACCGGCCGCGTAACCGCCGGTAATCCCGATATTGCCGGTCATGGCAGCCAGAGCGCTTGCCGCCCGGTGGTATTGCTCCCCGAAGGCCGTCCGTCCCGGTGCCCAGCTGGCGTAAAGAGTCGCCGGTTTGATGGTGGCGTAGTCCCGGGCCAGCTGCTTTATAGTTTCGGCGGGCACGCCGGTGATATTCTCAGCCCACGGGGGTGTTTTAGGCACACCATCTTCTTCGCCCATTACATAATCCTTAAATTGCTCGAAGCCGATGGTATAAGTCTCGATGAAGTGCTGGTCATAGAGAGCCTCATCAATCATGACGTGGGCCATAGCCAGGAGCATGGCGGTGTCCGTTCCCGGTATTATCGGAACCCACTGCTCGGCCAGTGTGCTCGCCGAGATAGTGTACCTCGGGTCAACGCTTATAATTCTGGCTCCCGCTTTCTTCGCCTGCGACAGGTGGTGGATGGTGTCGGGGCCGAAGCGGGTGACCACCGGATTCCAGCCCCACATGATTATCAATCTGGAATGGAGGAAATTATCCCGGCTGGTCCCGGTGAAGGTGGTGCCGTAAGTTATCAGCGAGGAGAAAACGGCTGCTTCCAGAGAGGTATTGCCCCACCAGGTGGTGCAACCTCCGAAGAGGGAGAAAAAGCGGCGGCCAGCTTTCTGCGAACCATGCAGGGCACCCTGTGACCCAGTGTGGTCCATGAGAAAAATGGCGCCGGTTCCGTACTTATCTTTAACTCTCCGGAGTTCTCGCGCCACGGTATCGAGCGCTTCTTCCCATGGGATTGGTTTGAATTCACCGCTGCCTCTTTCCCCTGCCCTTTTCAATGGCTGTCTGAGGCGATTTTCCGCGTATACGATTTCCTTCTGGGCCAGACCCCGGGGACAGGCTTTCAGGCCGGGCATCGGCCCTTCCCCGGTGTCGATTCGAGTGATTTCATCTCCGTCAACGTGTACCTTCAGGAGACAGCGGCCACCGCAGTCATAATCGCAGCTGGTGGTCACCACCCTGCTTCGGGAGTCTGAGCGGGCGTTTTTGGCCATGGCTATATCTATTTTTTGCCTTTTATTTCCAGGCCGATGCTGAACCCTTTGCCCTGGAGTTTACCAATGCTATGATACTGCCGGGACGGGTCTCCCAGATAGGCCAGCGGCTTCACTTTGTCCAGGTCAATCCTGCCGTCGGTGAGACAGTCGCTGGAAACGTGGACCTCCTCAATCCGGCCGACGTAGAGCGTATGGCTACCCAGTTCCAGGGAATGCAGAACGCTGCATTCAATGTTAATCGGACACTGTTCAACCATGGGCGCCGTGTCCAGCTTGCCATGGAACACGGTGAACTGGCAGTCCTTAACCTTGTCTACCTTGGCGCCGGAGGCAATGCCACAGTAGTCGGCTTCTTTTACCAGGTCGGCGGAAGGGATGTTGACGGAGAAAGTCCTGTTCTGCTCAATGCCTTTGTGGGTATGACGGCTGCCCCGTATGGCAACGGCTACCATGGGCGGTTCGGCATTGGCGATATTACCCCACGCCACGGTCATGAAGTTTGGCCTGCCATCGACATTGGCGCCGACCAGGAGTGCGGGCATCGGATAAATACTGGTTCTGGGACCCATTTGAACTTTGGCCATGTATATACCCCCTTAAAGTGATATTCGCTAGGTTTTGCCGGATAGGCTGCGATTTGAAAACGGCGACCTTATTCGGTTAAAATATATATTGGAAGGCGTTTTTAGCGCCTTTCTTTCTGTTAAGTGGAAAATCTCAAGCGTCTTCATTATACCATACGCTCGGCCGATGAACATTCGGCTTGTGCCATGTTCTTTAATGTTTGTTTATTGCCATTTTGTAAGAATTTTGTAAGCTTTTGTTAAGAATTTATGGTGGTGTTTTAATAAGTTCTTAACCTCTTTGTTCTATACTGGAAAAGGTAATGAATAACCGATAGTAATTATGGAGTATGGAAAGAGAATCGATGAGTAAGGAAACGTTTTCTGAAATAATTAACGACGATTCAGAAGGAGACAATCTGCGTCCGGAAAATGTAAAAGTGGGGCAACTTGATATCCACTATCTAACGGGCGGTGAGGGCGAACCCCTCATGGTGATTCATGGCGGTGGTGACAGTGGCCGTGCCTGGCTGAAAAATGCCGCCGAGCTCTCCAAGAATTACCAGGTCTATTTGCCCGACCTCCCCGGTTTTGGTCACAGCAAGGCGATTGATGAGGACTTCGACCTGTCTTCATACGTCACATTTGTCGAGGACTTCTCCCGCAGTCTGGGACTGGGGCACTTCCACCTCATCGGGCATTCGCTTGGCGGTGGCATTGCCCTGAACTATGCGCTCAAATTCCCGCATAAAATCGAGCGGCTGGTCTTGATAAGCAGCCTCTGCCTTGGCAGAGAAATTGCGCTCTGGTCCAGAATTCTGTCCCTGCCCATTTTCTATCGAATTGTGAAAAAGACCATAGTCTCTGTATTCAGGGCAATAGGGTGGCTGGTCAGGAAAATAAATTATCCGCTGGAAAAGGTAACTCCGCCCTCTCTCTTCAGAATGAGCATAGGGAAAAGCATAATGACCATAAAGGGGCAGACCACGGTCCTGGCAAACCAGCTTTCCGAGTTACTGATGCCCACGCTGCTCGTCTGGGGTGCCAAAGACCCCATTGTCCCCGTTCGCCATGCCATACTCGCTGCCGAGCGGATTCCCAACTGTCAGGTGCGCGTTTTTCAGGATTCCGGCCACAGCGTCTACCGGCATCGAATTCGTGAATTTTCCGACCTTATGGTGCGGTTTCTGGGCTAGAGGAACGCTTTCAGCGCTGCCGCCAGCCCGCTATGGTCAACGTCCAGGGTAACGTAATCGGCGACTGCTTTCACCTCATCCGCCGCATTCCCCATGGCGATGGCAAGCCCGGCCGTGGTCAGCAGTGAGACATCATTGGTGCCATCCCCCACAGCGATAACCTCGCTGAGTGGCACTTTCAGGTGGGCGGCCAGCTCTTCCAGTGCTTTCCCCTTGGAGACACCGGGCGCCAGGATGTTGATGAACTCGACATCGGGATAAGCAGGCGTTCTTGCCCGCGAAAGGTGGAGACGCTGGTCCAGTTGACTGCAGAAACTCACGGCCTTGGCTGTCTCCTCGGGGCTGGTGGGTACTACACCTCCCTTGAGGATTCTTTCCTGCTCCCAGACCTGATGGAAGTCGACCATGGTCGGGTAAACGCCAAAGAAATCGCGGTGGGCGTTGGTCGACCACGTCTCCCGCTCCACAAAGTAGTGCGTCACGGTGAAAAGCTCAAGGTCAACGTGGCACTGGTGGGCAACATCAATCATCTGCCTTACCAGGTCTTTGCCGATGGGGTTCACGTATATCTCTTCGCTGGAACCGGGGTGACTTATCAGTGCGCCGTCGAATGAAATGTGGTAGCTATCCAGTGAAAGCTCATTGATGATGCCCATGGTTGCTTGCAGGCCACGACCGGTGGACAGGGCGACCTGTAAGCCCGCTTCGCGGGCCTGGGACAATGCCTCCTTGTCGGTGTCTGAAATCGTGCCGTATCGATTTACCAGCGTACCGTCAATGTCGACTATTAAAAGTCGGTATGAATTATCAGTCAATCTGGTCTCCTTAATTTTCGTAGTGCCAGCCCGAGGTGCCGATAATGTAGTCGGTTGCCATGATGTCCAATACTCGATTTTATTCTAGCACCTCGTCAAATAGACTTCCACGCCGCTTTGATGGTATCTTGTATAGGGAACGCTATCGGCCATCTGGCACGCAGCAAAGCCCGCAAAATCATCACCAACCGCAGGAGAGCGCATGGATTCCACTGAAGCAAAAACGCTGGTTCAATGTGACTTCGACAACACCATCGCCGAGTTTGATGTGAGCTTTATGCTCCTGGACGCTTTTGCCGATGGCGACTGGCGGCAGATTTTGCAGGAATACCGCGAGCACAGGATACCGGTCGGCGTCTTCAGCCAGAGGACTTTTGCCATGATTAAAGCCGATGAGGCGACCATGCTCGACTATCTCTTTTCTGAGAACAGGGTGAATATCCGCCCCGGATTTAAAGAGTTACTGAACTTATGTTCGGAGAAAGGCTTTGGATTTGTCATCGTCAGCAACGGGCTGAAGTTTTACATCGAAGCTATCCTGAAACATATCGGCGTAACGGGTATCGAGGTGTTTGCTGCGCATACCGATTTCAGTCCGGACGGTCTCAATATCACCTATGTCAATCCCGATGGCCATCAGATAGTGGACAATTTTAAAAAGTCCTATGTGGAACTGCACCTGGGTCGGGGCTACCGCGTGGCCTACATTGGTGACGGGTATTCGGATATAGACCCGGCCAGTCTGGCCGACTATATCTTTGCCCGCGACGACCTGCTCAATCACTGCCTGAAGCAAAACCTGAAGTGCACGCCCTTCAACGACCTCAATGATGTGGTCAGGGGGCTGGAGGGGATAGCTTAAGTCCAATCTGTGAGGCTGGGCGCGCGGGATGTGGTTGGGACATATGAGGAATTTATTGGATCTATTCTTTTAAACTTATACGATTAAGCCGCCTCAGTGCCTCATCCTTCTCGCTCAATCCCAGTCTGGCTTTCTTGATTGCCTTGGAGAGCAGCTCGATGCTCTGGTCGTAGGTCTCGCGGTCCACGGGGTAGGGTATACCGTCCTTGCCGCCGGCGACGTACAGCCCGATGTCCCGCTCCATGCCCTTAACCGCTTCCTTGAGCGCACCGCAGAGCGTGGTGGTAACGCCGCTGCTGTGCCAGTCAAAGCCCAGCACGCAGCCCAGTGACTGGAACCAGTAGGGGTGGGAGAGTCGGTGCAGCATCTCTTCGGGGCCGAAATCAGCCACGATGGCCAGCGTGATTTCCCGCGCCAGTTTTATCATGCGCTGGAAAAGCCAGGGTGGCGCTTTGCCGTAATGGAGGGGGAGGTGGGCAATGCCGGTACGGGTGGGGACGGTCATGGTAGGTCCGCTTCCTCGCTAATAACCGCAGGTAGTGCAGCTGCTGGCACCGCAGCTGGCGCAGGAACTTCCGGTGCCGGAAATTCGAGACGTCTCACCGCTGCTGTCCCGGGACAGGGCAACGCAGGCCGACATTATTCGCCGGGCGCGGTTATGGCAGCGAGGGCAGGCAGCATCCTTGTCCGCCTCGCTGAGCGGCCTCATCAATTCAAAAGTGAGCTCACAATCAGAGCAGGTATATTCATAAATGGGCATACTTCATCACCTGCTATCCAGTTTACGGCTTTTCTGGTCTATGGTCAATTCAGTCTGCAGAAATGGGGTATTTGCCGTACTCCTTGGCCGCTTCGTACATGGCGAGGATGTTCGCTACCGGCACGTCAGGCTGGATATTATGCACCGCTCCTACAATATAGCCGCCGCCGGGAGCGAGGTCGCTGATGCACCGCCTGACCTCTGCTTTTACGTCGTCGGCGGTTCCCTTGGGCAGCACGGTCTGGCTATCGATGCCGCCCCAGAAGCTCAGCCGGTGACCGAACTCGGCGGCCAGCTTGCTGGAGTCCATATCTCTGGCGGCGACCTGAACCGGGTTGAGGACATCGACGCCAAGCTCAATCAGGTCCGGTATGAGCTTGTAGATGGAGCCGCAGGAGTGGAGATGAATGAAAGCGGAAGTGTGCTTCTTAACCATATCAAAATATTTTTTGTGGCGGGGCTTGAAAAGCTCCCGGTAAAGCTCCGGGGAAACGATAAGCCCATTCTGAAATCCCAGGTCTTCACTGAAAGCCACCACATCGGCCAAATCACCACCTGCTTTCAGGATTTCCGCGGCCACGGCGGTATTATGTTCCACGGCGGCATCAAATAGGGCCCCGGCCAGTTTTTTATCCACGGCCAGGTCAGTGAACCAGTCTTCAAAGCCGCGCACGAACTGGGTTGTGTGCACGAATGGCACCGGAAGACGTAACACGATGGCATAATCAGTGTTCTCCCGTAAGTATAAAAGTCGCTCCCGCAGCCCACGGGTGTATCCGGGGTCGGTGGGGTCAGGCCAGGGAAAGTTGATGATATCCTGAATGGTTATGGGTCCGGAGAGGGGACACTTTACCAGGTCATAGTAGAATGAACTGGGTGGCTTGCGGCGCACCACTCCATATTCGTCCTGGTAGCCGTCGTCCCCGACAGGGATAACTGGCTTGTTATCCGGCCCTCCTGGAAGTGCGGCGCGCAAGTCTATGTCCAGCGCCTGGAGGATAGGTTCATGGATGGCGGCCGTCTGCATCATCTTATTTATGATTGTATCCTCGGCATCTACGCCAAAATGGGCTTTCAGTTTTTGATATGTCGCGATATGGGCACTGGTACAGATGGTGCTGCCGAGATCAATGGGTACTCTATCCGGTTCCTGGTGGCTCAGTGCCCTGATAACTCTTTCGCGGTGACTTAACGCCATATCATCACCTCCCGTGCCGAGTATATAATAATCATTTTGAAAAGTATATCATCATTTTGACCGCTTAACCGTACCATAGTATACTGGCGATAACATGAAATCGCCCTGGAGGCATGGATGAATGTCGAGGATTTGGCCGAAAAGTTAATCTCGTGGATAAAAGACGAAGTAACGGCAAGAGGTTGCCCGGGAGTGGTGATTGGGATGAGCGGCGGCGTTGATTCCTCGGTGGTGGCGGTATTGTGCAAGCGGGCATTTCCGGAGAATACAATGGGCGTGATGATGCCCTGCCACAGTAACCCCGACGATAAAGCGCACGCCCAGACAGTAGCCGATAAATTCGATATTCCCACCGTAGAGGTGGTTCTCGATTCTATTTATGAGGCTTTCCTCAAGAAACTGCCCGAGTTTAAGGATAATCCAGAACTTAAACACCTGGCACATGCCAACCTGAAACCCAGACTGAGGATGATTACGCTTTACTATATTGCCAACCAGCTCAGATATATGGTGGTTGGTTCGAGCAACCGCAGCGAGGTCGCCATCGGCTACTTCACCAAGCACGGAGACGGTGGGGTGGACATCGTGCCGCTGGCCAATCTGGTCAAGGGACAGGTCAGAGAGCTGGCGCGTTACCTCGGTGTACCCGCGCCCGTTATTGACAAAGCACCCTCGGCGGGGCTCTGGGAGGGGCAGACGGATGAAGCGGAGATGGGGGTGAGCTACGAGGCGCTTGATGGATTTATTCTCACCGGTGAAGCATCAGAAGAGGTGCGGAAAAAGATTGAAACTATGATGAATAGCAGCGCCCACAAGCGCTCCCTGCCGCCGATGCCAGAATTTTAATCAATAATATTTTCACACATTTCATGACCCAGAACGATAAATTTTCCCTTGTTTTGTTAACATTTGTCTGCTATTATGTAAAAAAGGCAGATGATTACCGAAAGAGAGAAGGCTTTAGAGCTGGCGATTGGCCAGATTGAGAAAAGGTTCGGCAAAGGCGCCATCATGAAGCTGGGGGAGTCCGGGGGTATACCTCGCGTGGAAGCCATCCCCAGCGGCTCGCTGGCTCTGGACCTGGCCCTGGGTATTGGTGGTATTCCCAAAGGTCGCATCACGGAGATATTCGGTCCGGAAGCGTCCGGGAAGACTACCCTGGCCCAGCACATCATCGCGGAAGCTCAGAAACGTGGTATGGCTGCCTATATTGATGCTGAACATGCGTTAGACCTATCATATGCGGCACGTTGCGGTGTTAATGTTGCGGAACTGCTTATCTCCCAGCCGGATACCGGGGAGCAAGCACTGGAAATCTGCGAGGCGCTGGTCAGGAGCAGCGCCATTGAAGCCATCGTCATCGACAGCGTGGCAGCGCTGGTGCCCCGGGCTGAGATTGAGGGGGATATGGGGGAGCCGCAGATGGGCCTGCAGGCGCGTCTGATGTCACAAGCCCTGCGCAAGCTGGCGGCGGCCATTGGCCGTTCCGGGACAGCGGTAATATTCATCAACCAGCTCCGGGAAAAGGTCGGCATTATCTTCGGCAATCCCGAGGTAACGCCGGGTGGCCGGGCATTGAAGTTTTACAGCTCGGTGCGCATCGATCTCAGGCGCGTGGAGACCATCAAGCAGGGTAATGAAGCCATCGGAAACCACGTCAGGGCCAAGGTCGTGAAGAACAAGGTTGCCCCTCCTTTCCGCAATGCCGATTTCGACATCATGTTCGACCACGGCATAAGCAAAGAGGGCAATCTCATCGACCTCGGTCTGGAAATGGAACTGGTAAGCAAAGCTGGCGCCTTTCTCTCTTACGGCGATGTCCGCCTCGGGCAAGGCAGGGAAGCGGCCAGGCATTATCTGGCGCAGAACCTGGAGCTTGCCCAGGAAATGGAACAGAAAATAAGGGCCTCAGCCAATACCACTCATTTAGCCGTGCCCAGTGAATAAGGGCATTTTGCAATAACAGAAAACAGAATATCGTGGAGAGTGTAAGGCTGAGGCATATGGGCTTCAGCCTTATGTTTTTGAAGGAAAGAAGCAAGGTGAGCAGGATTACCGAACTCCGCACGGGGAGGAGAAAAGAAAAGAGAATAAACGTGTTTCTGGACGGAAGGTTTGCCTTCAGCCTGGGGGCTGAGGTTGCGGCGAAGGAAAACCTGCAGGTTGGCCAGGAGCTTTCCGTCGCTCAGGTCGAGGCACTGACCGGCAGCGACCAATTGCAACGCTGTCTGGAGGCAGCTTACCGCTACCTCAGCTACCGTCCGCGCAGTGAGTCGGAAATCAGAGAGCGAATGCAGCGCCGCGGCTTTGCCGTGGAAACCATAGACGCGGCGATTGCCCGGCTCAGGGAACAGAATCTACTGGATGACGAGGCTTTTGCTCAGTTCTGGAAGGAGAATCGGGAGTCATTCAGGCCGAGAAGTCGGTGGCTCACCAGCCTGGAGTTAAAACGGATGGGGGTAATGAACGACGTTATCGAGCGAGTGGTAGCCGGTATAGATGACGGTGAAAATGCCTATCGGGCGGCGCTTCAGAAGACGCGTCGCGGGACACCAGCCGACTATCCGAGCTTTAGACGCCGACTCGGTGACTATCTCCGGCGGCGGGGTTTTAACTATGAAGTCATCGGTCATACGCTGGAAAGGATATGGCAGGAACGCGGGAACAGTTCGGGATAGCTTATGTCTTGGTGAAACTCAGTAACGCAGCTGTCTTAAGCTGCCCCCGATAAACAAAAGTAAAAAGAAAAAGAAAAGGGGGTGACAGAATGGGATTGGATCTTATTGTAATTCTGGCAATATTCTTTGCCTTTGTCATTGGTGCTGTCTTTGGCGGTATGGCGGCTTTTATTTTCCGTCGGGTGATGTTCAACCGGCAGATACGCATTGCCGAGCGCAAAGCGGCCAAAATGATTGGCGAAGCCAGGGATGAGGCAAGTGTGGTGCTGAATAATGCCCAGGAAGAAGTGCGAAAGACCAAAGCATCAGTGGATACCGAATATCGTGAGCGGCGTTCCGAGCTGCAGCGTCAGGAAAACCGCTTGAGCCAGAAAATTGAAAACCTTGATAGGAAGCTCGAAGGCGTCGAGCAGCGGGAGAGAAACATGGGCGGCAAGGAAAAGGAAATCGAGTCGATACGTGGCCAGCTTGGCGAGCTGAGAGACAGGCAGTTGAAACAGCTCGAGCTGATTTCGGGCATGTCAAGCGCGGAAGCGCGCCAGCAACTTATTGATGCCATGCAGGTGGAAATGGAGCAGGAGACCTCGCGGCGACTTCGCGAGTGGGAAGCGAAGCTGAAAGAAGAATCCAATGAGAAGGCTCGGGAAATCCTCTCCCAGGCGATTCAGCGCAACGCCTCAGAAATCGTGATCGAGTCCACGGTGTCCGTGGTACCGCTGCCCGGTGATGAAATGAAGGGGAGACTCATTGGCCGTGAAGGGCGCAATATCAGGGCTCTTGAGCAGGCGACCGGTGTGGACCTTATCATCGACGATACCCCTGAGGCGGTTACACTTTCCAGTTTTGACCCGGTGCGCCGGGAGGTCGCCCGCAACGCGTTACAGAAGCTGATACTTGACGGGCGCATCCATCCGGCACGTATTGAAGAGGTGGTCGCCAAGGCGAAAGAAGAAGTGGATGCGGATATCAACAGTGCCGGAGAACAGGCAGCCTATCAGGTTAGCGTGCATGGGCTGAGACCGGAGATTATCCGGTTGCTGGGTCGTCTGAAATACCGCACCAGCTATGGTCAAAATTGCCTGGCGCACAGCCTTGAGACAGCCCATATCGCCGGGATGATTGCCTCCGAGCTGGGAGCCAACGTGGGCATCGCCAAAAGGGCTGGACTCCTCCATGACATTGGCAAGGCGGTCGACCGTGAAGTTGAGGGCACACACGCTCAGATTGGTGCCGACCTGGTGAAGCAGTGGGACAAGTCACCGGAGGTGGTGCAGGGCATTGCCGAGCACCACCTGGAGACGGATAACGTCAGCATGTGGGGTTTCATCATATCGGCGGCGGACGCCATAAGCAGTGCCAGGCCGGGCGCCCGGCGTGAGTCGCTGGAGAAATACCTGAAACGAATGAGAGCGCTGGAGGATATCGCCAACGATTTCAAGGGTGTGGAGAAGTCCTACGCCATTCAGGCCGGACGGGAAATCCGTATTCTGGTCAAGCCGGAGGAAATCGATGACCTGGGCGCGATGCGACTTGCCAGGGACATCGTGAAGAAGATAGAAGAGGGCCTTGAGTATCCGGGACAGATAAAGGTCACCGTGCTGAGGGAGACCAGGGCCATTGACTTCGCCAAATAAAGGACACTTATGTTAGTACTGGTAATCGGTGATATTGTCGGCCAGCCGGGCAGAAAGGCGGTGTATGAGGTTCTGCCGCAGCTGCGCAAGCAGTACCGGCTAGATATGGTCATTGCCAACGCCGAGAATGCCGCCGGTGGTTTCGGGCTGACTTCAGCCATTGCCCAGGAGCTTATTGAGGCCGGCGTTCACGTGATAACGTCGGGAAATCATATCTGGGCACAGAAGGATATCATTCCCAACCTGGACGGCGACATGTCGATTCTGCGTCCGCTGAACTATCCACCGGGAGTGCCGGGGAGGGGCTACCACATTACCGGGCAGACGATGGTGGTCAACCTGATGGGCCGGACATTTATGACTGATATCGACTGTCCCTTCCGGGCAATGGATAAGCTCCTTGAGGAAGTCAGGGACAGGCCACCGGTGGTTATCGTTGATTTTCATGCTGAAGCAACCTCGGAAAAAATGGCCATGGGAAGGTATCTTGACGGCAGGGTCAGCGCCGTTCTGGGTACCCACACCCACGTGGGCACCATTGACGCACAGATACTGCCCCAGGGCACGGCATATGTGACTGACATCGGCATGACCGGACCGGCCGATTCCATCATCGGTGATGACGTCGATTCAGTCCTGCGGCGTTTTCTCACCGGGGTGCCTCATCACCTGTCGGTGGGAAAGGGGAAGCCGACTTTAAATGCCATCCTGGTTGACGTAGACGAGGACAGCGGCCGGGCAAATAATATAGAACGCGTCTATCGGCAGTTGGAGAAGGCGTGAGCAAGGTTGACCTGCACATTCATTCCACTGCCTCGGATGGAAGGCACAGCCCGCAGGAAATCGTCCGCAAGGCGGCAGGGCTGGGTCTGGAAGTCATTGCTCTGGCCGACCATGACTCTGTTGACGGAATAGCACCGGCTCTTGAGGAAGCACGTAAATTAAACCGGCTCCAGTTCATTCCCGCCGTGGAAGTGAGCACAGATGTTCCCAGTGGCGAGGTTCATATACTGGGCTATTTCATCGATTACACCAGCGAGGAGCTCGCCGCAGCGCTGGAGCGGTTTCGGTATTCCCGTGAAGGACGGGCGCAGGGTATGGTGGCCAAGCTTGCTGAGCTTGGAATCCAAATAAACTGGGAGCGCGTTCGGGAAATCGCTGGTGAGGGGGCTATCGGCCGGCCACACATCGCGCAGGCGATGCTGGAAAAGGGATATATCAGCTCTATAAAAGAAGCGTTTGATAAATATATCGCACGTGATGGCCCGGCCTACGTGGAGCGGGATAAGATGACCCCGGTGGAGGCGGTACAGCTGATATTGCGCAGCCGTGGCATACCGGTGATGGCGCACCCATCTACCGTCCCGGAACCGGAAGCTATGATTGTGGAACTGAAAGCTGCCGGAATGGTGGGCATTGAAGCCTATTACAATAATTATATGAATGAAGAGATTGGCAATTTAGTTGCTCTGGCGAAAAACCACGGGCTGATTATTACCGGGGGCAGTGACTATCATGGTCTGGATGAGAACCATGAGACCCTGATGGGTGGGGTGGAGGTACCCATGGAGGCGGTAAACAGGCTGATTGCACGGGCCGAGCCAAAAATGGTAAAGTTAGCCTATTTAAAATAAGTCAGTCCTGCGGAGAGCCTATGGCTATCTGGTTTGCCTTAATACTTGCGGCCTATCTTCTGGGTTCAGTCCCTGTAGCGTACCTCACGGCCAGGGTTGCCCGTGGCATAGATATAAGGCAGTACGGAACGGGACAGTCCGGTGGCGGCAACCTCTGGCGGATGACCTCCTGGAAACTCGGTATACCGGTGGGTGCTTTTGACCTGGGCAAGGGGATGGCGATGGTCTGGGTGGCGCAGATTCTGGGGCTGAGCGTGGCCCAGCAGCTGGTGGTGGGTGCGGCGGCGGTTGTGGGGCATAACTGGTCTGTCTTCCTCCGCTTCGGTGGTGGTCGAGGTATCGCTACCTCAATGGGGGTTGTCTTGATTATCCCGATAATCAATGAAATGACGCCCTGGCCGACAATCACCTGTTTCGCCTTTCTGGCCACGGGTTTTGTCATATTGCGAAGCTCACCGCTGCCGGTGCTGGCAAGTGTTACTTCGTTGCCAATCGTCAGCGCCATTTGCGAACCGCTAACGACAACGCTGGGATTCTTAGCCATCTTTTTAATGGTGGTGGTAAAGCGCCTGGCGGGGCCTGGAGCGACTGAAGCTGCCGCAATCAGCAAAAAGAGGATGCTGCTGAACCGCCTGCTTTTTGACCGTGACATCATGGACCGAAAAACCTGGATGTACCGGCGCCCTTTCAAGGCGAAGGATATAGAGGAATTAAGCGAAGAGATTGACTGATGAAGTGCGCGGCTCATCCCAGAGTGGAAACCAACCTGCGTTGTGGCAAATGCGGTAAGCCGATATGCCCCAAGTGCATGGTGCAGACGCCGGTGGGTGCCCGGTGCCCGGAATGCGCCCGGTTATATAAATTGCCCACTTACCGCGTCTCCACTGCATATTACCTCAGAGCTGCCGGTACGGCGCTGGGCATGGCAATTGTCTGCGGCGTAATCTGGGGAGTGGTCAGTCGATTTTTACCGTTCTTCTTTTTAAACCTGCTGCTCGGCGCCGGTGTTGGCTATGCAATCGGTGAAGTGGTCAGCCTGGCCGTCAACCGGAAGCGTGGTCGGGGACTGGCGGCAGTGGCCGGCGCGGGCGTGGCCATAAGTTACCTGGTCAGTATCCTTCTGTTCTTCAGCCTTCCTTTTGGTCTGTTCCCTATACTCCTTGCTCTGGCATCGGTAGCACTCGGTATTTTTATCGCCGTTACCCGCCTGCGATGATTAATTCTTACCCAGGAAAGGGATAAATATGGAGCCGACCCGGGAAGTATTCTGGAACATTCAACTCGGTGTTATTATCGATGTGCTGGCTGCGGTGGCGGTCGGCATTTTTATATATGCATTCTACCGCCGGGTAAGGCTCTGGCGAATCGGCCGACCGGATGACCGGCTTCATCCTCTGGGGAGAAGAATTCGGGCACTTATTAAATACAAGATAGTCCACCTTCTGCTGCACGGCAAATTCTTCGGCGTGACCAGGGGGCTGCGTTTCCGAGAACTGTACCCGGGTATAATCCACCTCCTCATTTTTTCCGGATGTATCGTCCTGTTCATCGGAACGGTGCTGGTGGCGGCGAGCCATTATTTTTATGAATTCCTTGAAGGAGGCGTTTATCTCGGCTTCTCGCTGGTCCTAGATATCTTTGGTCTGTTGCTCATTATCGGTATCATTCTGGCCATGTACCGGCGCTATATTCAGAAACCGGACCGACTGGACAACCGGATGGAAGACCTGATGGCCCTGCTGCTGCTTCTCATCCTGGCGGTCAGCGGCTTCGTCGTTGAAGGGCTGCGCATTGCCGCCACCGAGCTGAAGACCAGTCCGGACTGGGCGGTGTGGTCGCCTGGAGGCTACGTCCTGGCTCTGGGCTTCAGCGGACTACAGCAATCGACGTTGCTTCTGTGGCACCAGCTCGCCTGGTGGCTTCATACCTTGCTGGCAATCGGTGCCATAATTTATGTATCGCTGACATGGAACCGGTTGTGGCACATAATCGTTTCGCCCATCAACGTCTTTTTCCGCAACCTGGGACCGCGTGGGGCTCTGGTGCCGATTGACCTGGAGGCAACGGAGACCTTCGGCGTGGACCGTATCCAGAATTTCACCTGGAAACACCTGCTGGACCTTGACGCCTGCACGCGCTGCGGACGCTGCCAGGACAGCTGTCCCGCTTACCTGAGCGGGAAGCCCCTCAGCCCGAAAAAGGTTATCCAGGACCTGAGGGGACACCTGCTGGAGCGGGCGCCGGTGTTACGGAAACGGAAGGCTGAAACGGAAAATCCGGGAGATAAAGGGCAGGCGATGATTGGCGAGGTGATAGGCGAGGATGAAATATGGAACTGCACCACCTGTTATGCCTGCCAGGAGGTCTGCCCGGTATACGTTGAGCCGATGGTCAAGCTCATTGAGATGAGGAGAAACCTGGTGATGGAGCAGGCATCCATTCCGGAGACCGGCGAAGGCGCCCTGAAATGCCTTGAGGCCAGGGGCCATCCGTGGCGGGGAACGACCATGAGCCGCACCGACTGGGCAGAGGGACTTGAGGTGAAAGCGCTTGCTGACGTGGGCGACGTTGACGTGCTGTTCTGGGTCGGCTGCACCGAGGCTTTAGAGGAGAGAAGCACCCGGGTGGCGCAGGCTATTGCCCAAATTTTGAAAACGGCCGGCGTGAACTTCGGCATCCTGGGTGCTGAAGAGGTGTGCTGTGGCGACCCGGCACGCCGGCTGGGAAACGAATACCTTTTCCAGATTCAAGCGCAGCAGAACATCGAAATACTGAACAACTACGGCATTAAGAAGATAGTCACCGGCTGTCCCCACTGCTACAACACACTGAAACACGAGTATCCACAATTCGGCGGCGATTTCGAAGTTGTCCATCATACCGAACTTATTGCCGGTCTCATCAAGGAAGGCAAGCTGCAGGGTATTAAAGAAATGAATGGCGTGGTGAC